>JBOGLI010000536.1:0-5214 GCA_050746165.1 Terriglobales bacterium
GGTAAACCGGCGTGAGCGTGAGTTGCGGAGTGCTCGCACTGTTGACCGCGCGCTGGAGTTCCTCGCGGCTTTCTCCGCTGCCCGGCCATCCGATCCACACCGAACGGCGCGAGCCCACCACCGGACGCAGCGCCGTGACCAGCCCCCCGCTGCTCGGCAGAGCGCGGCACTCGCCATCGCGCCGCTCGATCGTGATGGGAAGACGGTTGGATACGATCACCATGCGGTTCATCGGGCACCCCCCGTCACTTCACACCACTCGTTGAGGAAAGCTTCAAGCTCAGCCGGCGGACGCAGCCAGATATCCGCCTCCGTCGGGCGATGTAACTGCCGGACCAGGACGCCGGTTCCGTGCGGCTGGACGGCGCGGAAGCCGTCCTCGTCCGTCAGGTCATCCCCGAGAAACGCGGCGATCGCGTCGACCGGCGATTCGGCCATCACCGTCCGCACTACGTGTCCCTTGTCGTAGCCGCGAGCGCGAAGCTCGATGCCGCCGTCAAAACCCACCAATGTGGCATCGAAGTCGATCAACCGTTTCAGAATTCGTTCGGCGATGGCGGCGACTTCGCGCGCGTGCGCGGCCGGATACCCGCGCCAATGCACCGCGATTCCGCACGGCTTCACCTCGACCTGCTTGCCCAGGCCCTCGTAAACGAGGTTCTCGTGCGCTCGCGTCATCCCCTGCTCTAGCCGTTCGTCCATGTGGCCGGTGCGGTACTCGCCGTCGGGCATCAGGCGCTCGAAGCCGTGCGAACCCCAGATTTCCAGCGGCGGAGAAAGGTTCAACAGGCCGCGTACCTCCCGTGCCATGCGGCCGCTTGCCACCACCACCCGGGTGCCGCGCGAGCGGACCTTCGCGATCGTTTTCAAAACTCCTGGATAAGGCACGGCGCAGCGCCGGTCCGGCACAAACGGCGCCAGGGTGCCGTCATAATCGAGAAACAACACGCGATTCGTGGTCGCGGCGAGCCGCGAAAAGAACACGCCGCGTGGTGTAAGGGTTTCCGCGGTAATGCTCACGCAATCCTCCTTCGTTTTCGTATGGGAGCCTCTGCCCGCATTGCCGCGAGCGCGAAAGGCGAGAAAACGAGGAGGTCAGATCAGCAGCGTGCAGGTCAGACGGAGGAGGTCGCCACCGCCGGGGCGGGGACGTTCGACTTCAACGACAAGTCGTTCGCAATTGCTGGGAGCGGCAAACGAAAGGAATACGAGCGTTCCGAGCGCGGCCAGGAACGCCAAGGAGGAGTTCCAGGCGCGCAACGCCGTGGGCTCAACCGAATACGCGGGCGCTATGCAGATCACGGCCACGGCCGCAATGAGGATGCACGCACATACGATTTTCTTCCAGCGCCCCATACTCTCTATGATGCCTCGAAGGGCGGTGTTCTTTCAAGCCGAATCGGCAGGTTCGCCGGTTTCGGGCTGTGGAAGCGGCTTTTTCTCATGGCTCTCGAACCATCGCCCCACGAGAATATCGGTAGACGAGTAAACCGCAATGGAGATAACTACCATCAGGCCCACCAGATGCGCGATGTGGGTAAGGCCGTAACTGAGGATGAGCAGGCCGTACACCATCGACGCGAACCCTTTGGGCCCAAACCATCCCGCCGCCAGCGTCTCCTTCCAGTCCATCCCGGTGCCGAGGAGCGAGAGCGGTACGGCGGCAAAGCGCACCCCGAACACCGCCAGCACTACGAATATCCATTGCGCCGCCGGCAGGGGCTGGAACAGGTGCGGTTCGATCACAGCGCCGAAAACCAGCAGCGCCGCGAGCTTGAATAATTCGGCCACCACCTCGCCAAACTGTTCGAACGATTCGCGGCTCTCGCGGCTGACCGTGGCGATGGTCACGCCAGCGGTGAACGCGCCGATAAAAAGGTTGGCGTGGATTACGTAACAAAGCGCCAGCACCATTAGGCCGGCGGAAAAAGCGCTCAGCGGCTTGTAGATTCCGGCCGCACCAAAAACTCGCAAGCGCTCAGCCGACACCACCAGCCAGGAAATTCCCACACCCACCGCGCCGCCCAGCGCAAGGTCGGTGAACGCTTGTAGGGTGTTCTGCCCGCCCGCCGACAAATGGGCCAAAAGTAGGACGATGACCGGCAGCGCCAGACCATCATTCAACCCGCTTTCGATGTTCAGCAGGCGCTTGAGGCGCTCGGGGACGGCGTCGAAACGAAAGATCGAAGAGACGAAGACCGGATCCGTCGGGCTCATGACGGCGCCGATCAGGAAGGCCGCCGGCCACGAGAGTCCCACCAGGAAATACGCGAGCAGCGCGATCCCGGCGATGGTCAGCGGCATGCCGATCAGCAGCGCGCGCCCCGGGTAATGCCAGTGCGAACGGATCTCCCGGATTCCCCCGGTCCGCATTCCGTCGGTAAAAAGCACGCTGAACAGCGCGATTTCCGCCAGCGTGCGCAGTACCGCCGAGTTGGCCTGCGGGATCGTTCCGAACACCCGCGTGCCCAGCAGCATGCCGGCGCCCAGGAAAAACACGGCCACCGACAGGACGCTGCGCTCGGCGATGTTCGAGATTAGGACTGCCACCACCAGGGTGATGGCGAATGCCAGCAGCAGGTTCAAGCGTCAAATCCGGGCGCCTTCGCCGCCATCGGCCGGTCGCGCCCGGTTATAGTATGCCCCCGGTCGCGCTCCGCCGCCGCACGCGTGACCACCGCCGCCGGTTCGGCGCCGCCAAGAAGCATAACCTGACGCTTCAGGTTTTCAATCTCGCGCTCGATGGCCGACCAGCGAGCTTCCCACCGGTCGGTGGAGATGGGGGCGGGACCACCCGCCCAGCCGTCGAGCGCTTCCGAGTGCGCCAACACCGGGCTGCGCAAGTGATTGCGAGGGCGCGTTACGGGCAGGCCGCACTGGGCTTCCCAGCGCTGCGCCGTGCGGATGCCGCACCCCAGATGTTGAGCAATTTGTTTCCAGCCATGCAGGACCATCGGACCCTCCGTTCGGTCGTTCTTGGGTGGATTGCCTGCTCTGCACAGAGCGAACCAGAGAAACGATGAGTGCCGGGAAATTCCGGCGCGCGACAGCGCGAGACCTGTCCATTTTCGATGCGCGACGGGCCGCTTTCGTTTTCTATCGTGTTACGAAGTATTTTCTACGCGCTCGCGCTCGCGCATTCCGCGTAGGCGCAGCAGCCGCAATGGCTCACCGGCGATCGCTATGATGCAAACCCCGGCCGCGATCCAAAGGGCGGCGGACGCCGTCTGCATCGCGCCCAGCGCCACCAGCAGCGTGGTGGCAAGCGCCGCGGGCTGGCCAGACTTGAGCAATAGGTTGACGATGACCGTGAGCACGACCGCGATCGCGGCCGCCCACATCCGTACCGGCGTAACCATGCTGTGCGCGTTCACCGTGGGCGCGCTCCATGCCCCGGTGGCGGCAACGGCTACGAACCCACACCCGATGCCGACAAAATGTCCCACTACGACATTCCAGGTACAACTGCTCGGCTGCTTCGGCTTCTCGACGATCTCGTACGCGGTCGGACCCAGTGACGTAAACAGCCACGGGTGCCCGGACCAGAGCGCGGTCGCGCCCGCCAGGAGGATGAGCACGCCCTCCCAGAACGGCGCCCACACCAGGTCGGGAATCTCTGCCACCCGGCGCGCCAGCGGCAGCGGTGTACTGGACATCTCCTATCGGATGTTCCCCGCCCGCTCCGGGTGCGCTGGGACTGTACACGCGCCAGGAATCAGGCCGCGTCTTCTTGCGGCTCGCCCGTGTTCTTGCTGCCGAATTTCTCGCCGTGCTCCTCGGCGTATTTCTTTTTGTAGCGGCGCCAAATCAGGTATCCGGTCGTAAACAGGGCCGCGGCCAAAGCCCAAGACGCTTTTTCGAAGTAGTCGAGCAGTGTATTGAACTGACCCGCAAAGGCATAGCCGATGAAGGCCATCGCCGTGACCCAAACTGCTCCGCCCATCGCGTTGTACGGAAGGAACTCCTTCCATTCCATGCCGAGCATACCGGCGAGCGGCCCGTTCACGGTTCGAAGGCCGAAGATGAAGCGCGCGAAAAACACCGTCAACTTACCGTGGTGCTTCAGCAGGTCCTTGGACGCGGCAATATCGAGGTCGTCCTGGCGAAAGATCTTCTTCACCCAGCGGATCAGCGCGTTTCCGAAATAACGGCCCAACAGGAATCCGAGGTTGTCGCCCATCACCGCCGCGATCGTGCCGACCACGATGATCCACACCATGCTGAGCTGGTGCGTCTTCGCTGCCAGAAACGCGGAAAACATCAGCACGGTTTCTCCGGGCAGCGGCAGGCCCATGTCCTCGCCGAAAAGCCCCGCAAGCACGGCCCAGTAGCCATAGTGGATTAACGCATACCGAATGGTGTGGTAGATCCAATGCATGCGCGCCTACTCGTGAGATGCGAATGCATCGTGACACGAGGTTCTCTGCCCCGCGTCGGGAGCTGCAAAAGACCGGCCGCGGATCCACGCGGGTTAAACGCGGACGTCAGAATCGACTCCGGTCCGCGTTTCTCCGCGCTGATCCGCGGCTGCTTTCCTTGTCCCTTGTCCCTCGTGCCTGGTGCCTTGTGCCTAGACCTTCGCCGTCTCGGCCGTCTTCACGCCATAAATGTCGAACCATGGCGTGGCAGCCTTGAGCCGCTGGTTAACATTATTGATGTTCTTCACACCTTCGTTCTGCAGCCACTCCTTGAAGGCCTGCGGTCCCTTCTCGGCGAAGATCGGAATGCCATCTTTCCAGGTGGCGCGTCCGCAGAGCACGCCGTTGAACTTCACGCCCGATTCGGCGGCCAGTTCCAGCGACTCGGTGAACTCCGCATTGCTCACGCCCGCTGACAGGTAAATGAACGGCTTAGTCGCGGCCTGCGCAGCTTCGAGGAACAGGTTCATTGCTTCTTTCTTCGTGTAGGCCTTCTCGCCCTTGAAGCACTTCGCGCCTTCGACGAACTTCATGTTCACCTGGACTTCGACCTTCAGCACGTCTACGCCGTAGCGGTCCTTGCTGAATTCGGCCATTGAGCGGATCACTACTTCCGGCTTCTTCTTCGAGTACTCGAGACCCTTCGCGTCTTTCCCTTCGTCGTAACCGACGAACTCACGGAATAACGGGATGTCGTTGGCGCGGCACTCGTCGCCCAACCGCTCGACCCAGGCATGTTTCTGATCATTGATTTCCTTCGGATCGAACGGCGTGTAGTAGAGCAGGATCTTGATGC
>JBOGLI010000537.1:0-4625 GCA_050746165.1 Terriglobales bacterium
CGCCGTGCAAGGCGTCCAGTGTCGTGGCGATTTCTTTGGGAAGGTGTTCCTGCACGCTGGCGCCGAAGCTGAAGTGCGGACCTTCGGCGGCAACGAGGATCGCGTGTAACCGCCGTTGTTCGCAGTCGGCAAGGGCTTCGTCGAGTTCCGCCATCATTGCCCGATCGATGATGTTGGGCTTCGGGGCATTCAGCACGATGCGCGCGACGCGATCCTCTTCGGAAAAAACCAGCTTGATGCGCTGGAAGCTCATGCGTGAACTCCCCGGCGTTTTGCCGCCCAGGGCGCGATCTCCTCGATGAGGTCTTCGTCCCAACGCGCGCCGGCGGCGAGGCGTTGGCGAAGCCGGACGAAATCAACTTCGCGCCGGCACTTGTCTCCGTAGTGGAAGGCGCGAAAACCGGCATTCGCCTCGGTCATCATGTTCAGCGACAGCCACGCGCGGTTGGACTCGCGGTTTCGGTCCCAGTGTTCCAATTTGTGTTTGCGCAAGCTCTCAATGGTCTTGGTAAGGCAGTCGGGCATGGTGTAGAGCAGGTTGGTGCACATCTGCTCGACAGCCTCGTCCAGCAACGACAGGTCGATCTCCGCGCTCGCCAGAATCCGCTTTGCCTCCTCGCGCGCAGCGCCGGTTTTGAATTCGCCGAGGACGACGCGACCGTACTCATCGAGAACACGGTCGGTGACTACCAGCGGATTGGCGATGAATTCGTTATTAAGTTTGGCCGCGGGAACGATCTGCGTCAGGCCACCCCAGTAGTAGAAGCGGTGAGCGCTCCACGGTTCGCAGAGTGTGCCGCTGTGCATCGCGTGTTCGATGCCAACCATCAGCGGAAGGAAATCAGTACTGCCGCCATCGGGCGCCGAGCCGTGTTTCGGTCCGGCCTGGCTGAAGATGGCGAGATCGGAGGCGATGGAGAAGTCGCAGGCCATGCCGATCTCCTGGCCGCCGCCGACTCGCATTCCATTGGCCCGGCAGATCACCGGTTTGTCGCAGTGCAGGAGGGCGGTCACCATGTCGTTGAACAGCCGCATGTACTGCCGGTACTCGGCCGGCGCACCCGCGTACACCTCGGCGTACTCGCGCGTATTTCCGCCGCTGCAGAACGCCCGGTTCCCCGCGCCGGTGAGCACAACGCACACAGCGGCTCGATCGTTACTCGCGGCGCGAACGGCGAGAATGATTTCCTTCACCATATCGGTGGTGTAGCTGTTCAATTCGTCGGGATTGTTGAGAGTAATCCAGACATTGTGCAGGCCCGCAACGATCGATCCGTCGCGCGCGTGGACGGGCCGGTGCTCGACGACGATATACCGCGTATCCGTCAGTGGTACGAGGTTGTGATCCTTCATATCAGTTTTCCTGAACGCCGTGCGAAGGCACCAGCACGGCGCGCTTCTTGATGTCGTGGCGCTTCACCGCTTCCAACACCTCAGCCGCATCCGCCAGCGGATACTCCTGCACATACCCTGCGATTGCGACTTTGCCCGTCAAAACCAGCTTCAGTGCCGGCGGATATTGTTCCGGCGGACAGCCCCAGTTGCCGCAGGCGGTTGCGTCGAATGCCATGAGGTTCGATAAACGGAGGTCGAGCTTCTTGGGAGTGAATCCAACGACCGCCAGGTAGGCGCCAAAATCGAGCAGGTTGAATGCCGTCGCCTGCCCGCCGCTGGTTCCGCTCATTTCAAAAATCTTCAGCCCTACCGAGCCTGGGCGCTGGAGCTTCGTGAATTTACGCACTTCGGCCTTGAGCGACTTTTCGTCCATGCTTGAAGAATTCAGAGTGAGTCCGGCACCGTGCTGGGCCGCGAGTTGCAGCTTTTCGTCGTCGATGTCGATGGCGACCACGGCAGCGCCGGATGCGGCAGCGATCTGCACGCCGAATCCGCCGATTCCACCGACTCCAACCACGACCGCGACGTCTTTTTCGGTGAGCTTCGAGCGCCGAATTGCCTCAAATGGAGTGGTCACGGCGTCGGCGACGACCGCCAGTTGCGCCGCCGTCACTCCCGGCGGAAGCGGCTCCGGGACGAAGCAGAGTCCGCGGGCCGGAACGCGGACGTGAGTCGCAAATCCGCCGTCCCCGTCATTGCCGGGCATGAATTGCTGGCGGCAGATCGTGGGCCGTCCCGCTTTGCAGGCGTCGCACGTGCCGCACGGAATCACCGCCGGCACAATGACCAGCTTCTTCAGCCAGTGGCGCGCACCCTCCCCCGCTGCGACCACGCGGCCGCACACTTCATGTCCGAGGACAAGCGGCAGCGCATGACGAGTCGGAACACCGCCCTCGGCAAATCCGACGTCGGTGTGGCAGATTCCGCAACCGGCAACTTCAACGACGACGTCATCGGCCGCGGCAGTCAATTGCAATTCGCATTCCTGGAGCGGCTTGCCGGGTTCGAGCAGCCGAAATGCGGTTGCGCGAACGGACTCCACCTCCGGAACTGATGCCGACGTCCGCGCCGCTACGCGTTTGAATGCGAGCAACGCCGCGCCGAGTGCACAAACGAAATCGCATTCCTCGGGAACATTCACTTTGACCCCGAGCCGCTCTTCCAATGCGCGCACAATGCCGGCCTGCTTGGCGACGCCGCCAACCAGCGTGATCTCCCCATCGAGCCCGACCCGTTTGAGCAGGCCGCCCGCGCGATCGGCCAGCGATTCGTGAATCCCACGGAGAATGTCTTCGACGCTCACGCCGGCACTGACGTGATTGATGATCTCGCTCTCCGCCAGCACGGCGCAGATACTGCTGATGGGCTGGGGATGAGTGGCGCCGAGCGAGAGCCGGCCAACGTCTTCCAGTGGAACTTCAAGGTACTTTGCGGCGCGGGCGATAAACGTACCCGATCCCGCGGCGCACTTATCGTTGCTCTTGAAGGCTTTCACTCTGCCCTTATCGCCGATCGCGATCGCGCGCGTGCATTGGCTGCCGATGTCGAGCACGGTCGTCGCGCTTGGGAAGAGGTGGTGAGCGGCGCGCGCGGCGCTGGTGATCTCGGTTACCTGGATATCGCGCGACGTTACGCTGTAGCGTCCGAATCCGGTGGCGGCGACGTAATCAAGATAGGGTCGCGCCACACCGGCTTCGTCGAGAGCGGCGGAGAGGGCGCTGTTGGCCGCATCGTCCACATTGATGCCACTGCGCGACCGCCCGCGCCCGAGGACACGCACCGGCCCCGCCGCGTCCTGCAGTGCGACTACCGCCTTCGTGAACCCGGTGCCACAGTCAATTCCCGCCACTAACGGCATGGTCTTGTCTCCATGTTGCCGACTCAAAGCTTTGGTCGAGCTTTTCCAGGGCAAACAGCGCCGCGCCCACGGCGCCGATGAACTGCGCGTCGGAATTTACCTGGATCGTCCGTCCTAACACCTGTTCCAGCGCGCGCACCATGCCAACGTTCTTCGCGACGCCGCCGGTCATGGTGATCTCCGGCTCGATGGTGATGCGCCTCGCCAGCGATAACGTCCTCTTCGCGATGGCCAGGTGAACGCCGGCAAGGACGTCCTCCGCCTTCTTGCCTTGCGCCAGGTAGGACAGGATGTCCGCCTCGACAAAAACCGTGCATACGGTTGCGATCTTTACGGGTTTTCCCCCGCGCAGCGAGATGCTGCCCAGGTCGTCGAGCGCGATGCCCATGACCTCGGCGGCATTCGCCAGGAACCTGCCCGTCCCGGCCGCGCATTTGTCATTCATGACGAAATCGAGTACCTCGCCGTTGGACCCGACGCTGATTGCCTTCGAGTCCTGTCCGCCCATGTCGATCACCGTTCGTGTACCGGGACACAGGAAATGAGCGCCACGCGCATGACAACTGATCTCCGTCATTTGCGCGTGCCCGAACGAGAGGTTGTAACGGCCGTAGCCGGTCCCGACCACGAATCCGACGTCACTCGCGTTGATGCCAGCCGATCCGCAGCATTGGTGGAAGGCGTTCTCCGCGGCCTTGCGCACGTTCGCTCCGGTGTCTACGAGCGTTCGCGCAATCACCTGCGGGCCGTTGCCGTTGTCCGACAACAACACCGCTTTCGTTTGCGTGGAGCCGACATCGACGCCGGCGGCGGTCCTCATGCTTGCTCCTTAGTGGCTGAGCGCCACGGCGCGTCCGGTCTGTTTGGCGTGCTCAAGTGCCTCAAAAAAAGCGTCGATGCGGTTCTTCGTCTGGGCTTCCGCGAAGTAACGCGGGTCTTCGAGGTCCGATTCGATATACAGCGTCGGGACGTTCAGTTGCTTCGAGAAGTACTCGCGCATGTCTCCCTGTCCGCAGGAGAAAAGCCGGCAGCTCTTCACGAAGTGGATAATGACCCCGTCTGCGTTCCATTCCTCGACGTAGCGCTTGATCTGCGCATAACGCTGGAGAAGGTTCCGGTTGGTTACGTTCTCGGCGATCATGTGCCGCGCGACGGACTCGAACGGCTTGTCAGGATCGTGGCGGAAGCCGAACTCCCACAGTCCACCGACCGTCGAATACGTGGACGCGACCGCACACGCCTTCCACTTCGCGAACATGTCGCGAAACGTGCGGAAGTACGGATACGGCGGCGGCCCCTCGAATACCAGGCGGAACTTTTCCACGTCGTAAACACCGGTGGACGCGCGTTGCTTCGCCTGTAACTCCTGCAG
>JBOGLI010000538.1:0-1874 GCA_050746165.1 Terriglobales bacterium
GACGCCACGGTAGTCCGTGAGGATTCCCGTGTCAAGGCAGTATCGCCTTACCGCGCAGCGGTGTTGCGATTGTTGGAAGACAACGAGCACCAGCGCCGTCGAACAGGATCACCACGCCACAGCCGGAGCGAAACCAGATATTCCGGGCGCGGCATGACGAAGAACTTCGTCGGCATCGTGCGCCGTTCGTCGGGAGCCAGCGCCCAACGTGGTATCGGGGCGCGGGGCGATCCGTCGCGCAGCTTGGGCAGGATGTCGTAAGCAGAGAGAGCGGGGAGCAGGAGTATTCTAGCGGCAGCCTGTTTGGATTCGTGCATTGGCGATTCCTTCGGGTTAGCGACGGTGTGGAGTTCGCCCTCCCTGCCGTCGCGCTGTTTTGTTACCCCGACATCATGCCTGATTCGGAATCGGCTGTCAAATGTAAGGTATTGTACCTAAAGGACTTAGGACGAGCACGGCGCACGCGGAAATCTAACGCAGCAGTGCGACGCGCGCGCAAAACGTCTGCCGGAAACGTCAGAACAGCACGTCAATTCTGTATGTAGGGCGGTCTTTTTAGTTGACAGGCGGCGGTCTAAATGAGAGACTCCAATCACGCCCAAACAGGAGGGGCGACCCGATGGCAGTCAAACAAAGGCTGAACCGTGGGAGCCTTATCAAGAGACACGGCGCATGGCACCTCAAGTACTACGCCGCAGGCAAGCAGAAGATGACGAAGGTATGCGACGTGTCCGACCAGTTCCGGTCAAAGCAGGACGTGATTCCAGAAGCGAATAAGATGCTCGCGCGGATCGCTCCCAACCCGGATCAACCGCACACCAGCAACCTGAAGATCGTGGATTTTTACGAGCAGGTGTACGAGCCGTGGGCAAAACAGGAGTGTCGTCCCGCGACGTATAACGGGTACGTCAAGCTGTGGAGTAAGCACCTGAAGGGACACTTTGCGGACAGGCTGTTGTACGAGTACGAGCCGCACCACGCGACGGAGTACCTCACGCGGTTGGCTGAAGGCGGGACGTTAGGCCGACACGCTCTCTCGCACATCCGCGCGATGATGTCTGGCGTCTTCGCTCAGGCCGTCGCGCGCGGGTATCTGAAGGTAAATCCGATTCACGATGCCATGGTGCTATCGAAGATCAAGAAGCCGTCGAAGCCGACGCCACACTACACCGTGCAGGAGATGGCTGCCATCTTGGAGGCGCTCCGCAACGATAAGCTCTCGCGTGCGGTGATGGTGCTCTCGTTCATCGGCTTGCGACCATCGGAAGCACGCGCGCTGCGGTGGGATGACTTGGACATTGAAAGTGGCGTGCTGCACGTTCGGCGCTCCGCATGGCGGAAGCACATCGCTGAAGGCGGAAAGAGCGAGCGTAGTGTGCGAGCGATGATGTTCGGCCCGTTCTACGGCTCAATGCTTGAAGATCACCGCCGCTCTCTGCCGGTGCCCACAAGCTACGTTCTGGAAAACGGCGCGGGCAATCCGCTCGATCTGTGGGCCTACGCGGGCCGTTCGATTCGGCCCACCCTGAAAGCTGCTGGTATAATGTGGAAAGCGTTCTACGCAGGACGCAGGGGCAGCGAGACAGAAATGATGCGGCACACGAATGGCAACACGCAACTGACGGCTCCGCAGTTCGGACACACCCAACGTGTCGCGGAAGCGCATTACGTGAAGCCTCTGCCGGACGAAACCCGCAAGGCAGCCCTTGCCCTTGATAGTGCGCTCTCAACTGCGCTACAAGGGACAACTGTTGACAGATAGTCCGTAAGTTATTGTGGAGAGGTGGCCGAGTGGCTGAAGGCGGCGGTTTGCTAAACCGTTGTACGGTCAAAAGCTGTACCGGGGGTTCGAATCCCCCCCTCTCCGCCAGACC
>JBOGLI010000539.1:0-7276 GCA_050746165.1 Terriglobales bacterium
CCCCGGCAATGAGAACGTGCAGTCGATCAATCCGCTGGTCGGCGAGACGAATGACGGTTTTCTGAACGACATCCGTTCGCGCCCCATCGCTCGCGAAGACGTCTTCCACGCCATCCAATCGGCGAAATCAGGTCCAGTCGAGGAGGGGACGGTTGGCGCAGGCACCGGAACGGTGGCGTTTGGCTGGAAGGGCGGCATCGGCACGGCATCGCGCAAGCTACCAGCTGTGCTCGGAGGCTACACCGTCGGCGTGCTGGTGCAGACTAACTTTGGCGGCGTACTGTCAATCGCCGGTGCGCCGGTTGGAAAAGAGTTGGGCAAGTACGCTTTTCGCGATCAATTGACGGGTGGCCCAGGTAAGCCCTCTTTTGGCTTACCTGGAGCAGTTTCACAGCGCGACGACGCCGACGGCTCCTGCATGATCGTCATCGCCACCGACGCGCCGGTGGACGCGCGCAACCTCAAGCGTCTGGCCGCCCGCGGCATTATGGGCCTGGCCCGGACCGGTTCGTCCGGATCAAACGGCAGTGGTGACTACATCATCGCCTTTTCGACCGCGAAGCCCAACACCGTGCCCGTGCTCGACAATGAAGCCATGTCGCCGCTCTTCCTTGCCGCCATCGAAGCGACAGAAGAAGCGATCTACAACTCGCTGCTGAAGGCGACCACCGTCACCGGGCGCGGGCATACCATCGAGGCGCTTCCCATCGACAAGACCATTGAAATCCTCAAAGAACACGGAATGGTGCATTAGTCAGAACTCGAAATCGAGCGAGAACTGTACCTGCCGTGGGTTCGAGGCATCCAGCGGACGCCCGAATCCGGATCGAGGCGTGGCGCCGATTCCGTACACCGGATCGATCTCGATCACGTTTGTACGGTTGAACAGGTTAAAGAATTCGGCGACAACGTCGAGCTTGCCGTGCTCGGTCAGCGGAAAATACTTCAGCACCCGAAAATCCACGTTCGCCGTATAGGGCGTGCGCAGCGTGTTCCGACCCCATCCTGCCGGGCGGACATTCAGCGGGTACGCAAAGTTGTGGAGCGAATCGCTGCCGGTCAGCGGGTCAACCGGCCGGCCGCTGCCGATGGTCACGATCGGAGCGACTTCGAGATTGCCGAACGCCGTTTGCCACCATTGGTTGGGCGTTCCCGGTTTGCGGTCTTCCTCGTCACCGAAGGGGAGGTCGAACAGGCCGCTGAAGACGAAGCGGTGACGCTGGTCAAATCGCGAGAGCGCGCGCGAGGCGCGCAGATCGTACGGATTCTGCGGCTGCTCGGTGAAGTCCGAAGCGTCGTCGATTGTCTTCGACCAGGTGTACGCCCCGGTGAATTCGATCTCGTTCGACATGCGCCGGTTGAGTACCGTTGACAGGCCGTTGTACGTGGAAGTTGCGCTGTCCCGCCACTGAAAAATCGAGTTGTAGCGCGGATCGATGCGTTGCGGACCGAATAACTCGCGACCGAGCTGCTGCGCCGTGGGTGAGGCGAATCCGAGCGCCGCTGCATTCGCCGCGTTCAGCAACACGGGCGGCGCAAGGTTCACGTTGACGCTCCGCGCCAGCTTCGTGCCGCGGACAAATTGATAAGTCGCGGACACCGTCAGGTTGGGCGCCAACAGCCTCTCGACGGCAACGCTGGCCTGTTCGCTGTACGGCGTGCGAAGTTTCGGAGCGGCCGGATACACCGAAGGCGCCACCCCGCCCGGCGCAATTCCCGACTGAAACGCCGTTGCTGCCGCCGCGCCTTCGGCAATCGCTTCCGCGGCGTGAGTGCCGTTCACCTGTAATGTCCGATTCACCGCCGCCAGTATCATGCGGTCGAAAAAGATTCCGTACCCGGCGCGTACTACCCAGTTCTTCGCCGGGGTGACAGCAACCCCAAGCCGCGGAGCGAAATCGTTGCTGTCCTGCGGGAGCCCCGCCGGAAGCCGTTCCACGTCGTAGCGCATGCCAACGTCGAGCGTCGCCCAACTCGTCGCCGACCAGTGGTCGTTCACGAATGCGCCGAAGCTGGTCACGCCGAAGTCAGTTTGCGGATTGCCCGAGACTTGTCGGAATTCATCCGGCGACCCAGCAGTGAACGAAGCGAGGTCGGGAAAGACATAAAGCCCGCCAAAACCGTCGGCAATATCCGCACGCAAGTTCACGCGAGTGACCGCCGCGCCGGTCTTGATCAGGTGATGCCCGCGAATCCAACTCAGGGTATCGGAAACGTCATAGTGGGTCTCGCGCCGCGAACCGTTGCCCGCGTAGGGCCGCCCGAATTCCGCGATGCCGGCGATTGCCACGCCCGGCCCAGCCTGATTTCCGGTGCGGTTCACCGCCCGTCGCGTCGCAAATTGCCCGCGCAAATCGTTGACCAGCGACTGTGAAATAATGCTTGCCAGCGAGGCCGCGACCGAATGATCGGCGATGAACGCGCTGCCGCGAGCACTCGCATCCACCAGCCCGCCGGTGTTGAACGCGTCGGCCGAGTTCCGGTTGTTGGTGAACGCGTAGCGCGCCATCAGCGAGTTGTTAGCGCTGAGCTGGTGGTCGATCTTGCCGGACAGTTCCGTCTCGGCCAGCGCCGAAGGCGTATATCCCGTTGCCAGTGGCGCGATGTTCTGCAACCCCGCAAATGAGTGTTGCGCGATGACCGTATTGATCGCCGTGCGCAACGCCGGATCGATGTCGCTTGCGACCTGAGTACGCGTGTGCTCCTGTTCGCCGGCGATATAAAAGAAAGTCCGGTCACGCCGGATCGGACCGCCGATGGCGCCGCCGGCGCGGTAGCGCGACACATCCGGCTTGCCTGTGGCTTCCAGCAGCGGTGGCTGGGCGTCGAGCGCGCCGTTCTGCGCGAAGACGAAAATGTCGCCGTGGTGGATGTTGGCGCCGCTTTTCGTGACCACGTTGATCGCCCCACCCGACGCTCCGCCCGACTCTGCCGACATCCCGCTGTTCACCACCTGGAACTCGCGGATGGTCTCCAGCGACAACTCGCTGCGGCTGCCGCCGGTGAATTCGTCGTTATTCTCCAGTCCATCGATGCTCAGGCTGTTACTGCGCGGGCGCAGTCCGCCGAAACTGAAGCCGCTCGCCGCCGCTGTAGTCCCTGAGCCCGTATTGGCCGCGGCCACCCCCGGTGCCAGAAGCACGAAATTCAGGTAGTTGCGCGAATGCACCGGCAGTTCCTCAACCCGCTCGGTATCGACCGCCGTGGTCACTGTAGCCTGGGTCGTATCCAAAGCGGGTGGCGCGCCGCTGACGGTGATTTCGCGCTGTTCTCCCGCGGGCGAGAGTTGGAAGTTAAGCTCCACGGTTTGCCCGACCGGCACGAGCACGCCCTTGCGCACCTGCATCGTGAACCCGGAGGCCTGGGCGCGGACTTCGTATTCTCCCACCGTTACTTCGGATACGTGGAAGCCGCCATTCGCGCCGGTGGTGACGAAACGGGTCGTCCCGGTGCCGGTATTGCGGACCGTGACCTGGGCCTGCGCCATGGGAGCACCGGTGCTGTCGGTTACCGTGCCCTGGATTGCCCCCGCCGTTCGCGAAATCTGGGCCCCCGCGCTGGCGACTAAGAAAAAAGTGCAGATACAAGCGATCCGGACCGTATACATGAAATCGATAATTGTAGCTGATAATAAAGTCGCCACCGCCGTTGAAATCGGCCACCCAGTGCAGCATAATTCGGCAACGTTCTCCGCAGGACCCGCGTAAACTCGCGGGTAAAGGCCCTCCCCATGATTTGCCCAAGGTGTGGTACCGAGAATTCGGCTGGCGCCGCCAGGTGTACGCGGTGCAGCATCAGTTTGGCGGTCGGAACAGACGCGGAGACGTTCGCCGGTATTGTTGCCGCACCCATTGGCGCCGCCGGGGCGGCGCCCGCGCGCGCCCGCGAGCCGCAGACCGCCTCCCTGGCGGATGCTCAAACGGCCGGTGGTTGGGACGAAGTTGTCGTTCCCACTCTCGGCGCCCAAGCGGACCTGGGACCACGCTACAGGGTCGAGAAGTTGCTCGGCGAAGGCGGCATGGGTGCTGTCTACAAGGCTTACGACAACGAACTCGGCCGCACCGTCGCTCTAAAGCTGATTCGACCCGCCCTCGCCCTGGATCCCAACATCACGCAACGCTTCAAGCAGGAACTCCTGCTGGCGAGCAAGATTTCGCACAAGAACATTCTTCGTATTCACGACCTGGGCGAAGCCGCGGGCACGAAATTCATCTCGATGGCGTTCGTCGAGGGCTGCGACCTGCACCAGTTGCTCTGCGAAAATGGAAAGCTTCCCGTAGAGCGCGCAGTCAATATTGGCAAGCAACTCTGTGCCGCGCTCGACGCAGCCCACGCCGAAGGCGTGGTCCACCGCGACTTCAAGCCGCAAAACATCCTGCTCGCCACGAACGATCAGGTTTACGTCAGCGATTTCGGCCTGGCGAAATCGCTCGAGGCCGATATCGGGCTTTCCCGAACCGGCGAGTTTCTGGGGACCCCGCGATACATGGCGCCGGAACAGGTCGCGGGTGGCGTCATCGACCACCGCGTCGATCTCTACGCGCTTGGTCTCATCCTCTACGAGATGCTCACCGGCGACGTCCCCTTCCACGCCGATACCACCATGCAGTTGATGTACAAGCGTGTGAACGAGGCGCCAAAGAGCCCGAAGGAGTTGAATCCCGGGCTGCCGGAGTGGCTGGTCAAGGTCGTGATGAGGTGCCTGGAGCGCGATCCCGAAAGGCGCTACCAGAATGCGCGCGACATTCTCACCGATCTGCAGAACGAGCTCGCTCCCGTGGGCAGCAAGTCCGGATCAGTCGCGTTCACCATACGCCGCGTGGAACTGGACATGCCGGCGGCGAAGATGGGCCTGCTTATTGCCATCGCGCTGGTCGTGATTGCCGCCGGATTGCTTGCCGTTCCTTCCGTGCGCCACCGCCTGTTCGGCGACGAGACTACCGCCCAAGGCGCCCCGATGAAGCACGTCGCCGTGCTGCCGATCAAGGTTCTGGGGGACGAGTCGGCGGTCGGGTATATCGGGCAGGGTGTTACCGACGATCTCACGGCCCGGCTCTATCAGCTCAAGAATCTCCAGATCGCCAGTCCGACCGCGATCGCGAAGCTGAAATCCGGTCTCTCCCCGGACCAGGCGGCGAAAACTCTGGGAGCCAACGTCGTCATCCAGGGCACTCTCCAGTCACAACAGGACCGCATTTCTCTCCTGCTCACGCTCAACGACTCCACTGGGAAACAGCTATGGACCGGCCGTTTCGCCGGCGTCCGCCAGGACATCCTTACCCTCGAAGATGACGTTTACAACAAGGTCGTGGCCGCGCTCGCGGTGAAAACCTCGGCTGAGGAAATGGCGCGCAGCTCGGTGCACGCGACGGAGAACTATGCCGCCTACGACCTTTACCTGAAAGGCAAGAACGCCTTCCAGCGTGGCGAGCTCGACCCGAAGAACGTCGCGCAGGCGATCGGGTTTTACGAGGACGCTCTCAAGCAGGATCCGCACTTCGCCCTCGCCTGGGCCGGCATCGCCGACGCCAGCCTGCGCATGTACCGCGACAACAAGGACGAAAAATGGTCACAGAAGGCGCTGAACGCCGCTGAGCAGGCCGCCACTTGGGGCGGTGACATCCCCGACGTCCACTTTTCCGTCGGCGGCGTGTACAGCGCTACCGGAAAGACTGCCGAAGCCATCGCCGAATTGCAGAGCGCCTTGAAACTGGCCCCGAATTCAGATGACGGCTACCGGCGCTTGGGCGATGCCTACCGCGCCGCCGGTCAGAAGCAGGAAGCCATCGCCGCGTACCAGCAGGCGACAAAGATCAACCCGTATTACTGGATCAACTTCAACGCGCTGGCCGGCGCAGAGTTCCGTTACGGAGACAACGACGCGGCCATGACCGCGTATAAGAAGGTCACCGAATTGGCCCCCGGCGAGCTTGCCGGATGGCTGGGCATCGCCAATACCCTGTACCAGGAGAACAAGTGGGACGAAGCGATCGCCGCTTACAAGAAATCGATCGACGTGAAGCCGCATTACCTGGGCTACAGCAATCTCGGAGCTGTTTATTACTATAAACACCAATATAACGAGGCCGCACAGGCCTTTGAAAAAGCCGTGCAACTGAATCCCAACCAGGAAATCGCGATCGGTAACCTTGCCGATTCGTACTACTGGTCGGGAGACAAGCAGAAGGCCAACGCTTCTTATGATCAGGCAATCGGGTTGGCACTGAAAGCCTTGCAGGTTGATCCGCGCAGCGCCGAGGAGATGGGCAGGGTGGCGATGTACTACGCCAGTAAGGGCGACTTGCCGACCGCGAAACGCTACATCCAGCGCGCCCGAGCCATTGCACCGGATATCGCCAACCTCGCGTATACCGAGGCGGTCGTGCACACGCGTGCGGGTGAACTCACGCCGGCCTACGCGTCGCTGCGGGAAGCATTCTCGAAAGGATATTCAGTCGATCAGGCCAAGAACGATCCCGAGCTCAACGTTCTCGCAGGGCAGCCGGAGTTCCAAAACTTGGTCGCACAATATTCGAACAAGAACTAACACAAACCCGACAGTGCAATTCTTGGCGTTGAATCAAATACGGGCTTGGCTCGCCTTTTTCCGTACACCGCCGATAAAGAGCGTGGCTGCGGACGCCAGTAGTAGCCACGACGAAGGCTCCGGAGTTGAGTTCACTGTTCCGTTGAACTTCAGGTTCGTAAGCGGCTGGCCGGTGGAATCGAACCAATTGCCCCCGTCTGGGCAATTGCGCACACAATAATTCGAATTCAAAGACACTTCCATCGTGTGGAATGGCAGAATGCCTAGTCCGGTCACCAATCCCCCGATGAAATCATCAAGATTGTTATCGCCGTCACCGGCGGCCCCGAAAAAGCTCATCTTGATATCCGTTGAAGTTACGGTGACCATGCAGTACAGAAATGCCTGCGTGCTGCCACTGCCGGGATCGCATTGCACTGCGGGGTCAGTTGGATTATTTGCCGAACGTGAATCATAAACCTGCGCGGGCGCGCTAAACACGTTCGGAATGTCCCACGAAACATGGGTCCAATACTGGTTCGTTAAGTTGCAGAATGAAAAACTGCCTCCGCCGTTGCTGTTGGGACTGAACGACGGCAACTGCACTGACCCGTTCGCTCCAACGTTTGTAACCGCAAAGTCGTAATGCGTGGGGAATCCGTTGATGGGTGTGCACAAAGGATCTAGCACGCCGATTTGCGGGCTGCCCGCGAACGCCGAAATACTTGCTGTTAACATCGCCAGCAGAAC
>JBOGLI010000540.1:0-3486 GCA_050746165.1 Terriglobales bacterium
TGATGACGACGATGGCGGCGTTCATGGGGACACTGCCGATCGCGATCGGGTTTGGCGCCGGCGCCAGCTCACGCCGCGGGTTGGGACTGGCGGTGGTCGGCGGACTTGTGTTCTCGCAGGTGGTGACCCTGTACATCACTCCCGTTTATTACGTGTATCTCGACCGGGTGCAGGGCAAATGGCGCCAGTGGCGTGGGACGAAGAAAAAATCGCTACTGGCGCCCCGAGTGGAAGACGAGTCGTTGGTTGGCGGCGACGATTAGAGATTAAAGCTGCGGCGGGGGAGTGCGGTCGTCGCGATCCTTGTCCTTGCCGGTGATCTTGCGGCCGGCCTTCTTCGTGCTGTGACCCACCTTTTTAGCCTCACGCTTGGTGGCGTGCGCGCCCTTGTGCGCCTCGGTGTCGGTTCCCTGGGCGACGTCCTTGGCGGCGCGGCCGGTGCCGATGCCGATGGACTTGCCTGCTTCCACAGGATGTCCGGTCTTTACATCGTGGCCGGCGGCTTTCGCGCCACGGGCCTCGTCGCTGCCGGAGGCTTTCGCCTTGTTACCGCGGACGTGCTTCTTGGTTGGCCGGACGGCGTTCGGCTCGTTCGGACTCTGGTGAGTGCCAGTGGGTTGGGTGTCCTGCGCGACGGCAAAGGCCGCAAAGAGCAGGCAAAACGCGAGGGGGAAGAAGAAACGTTTCATAGTTGAGCTCTCCTGATCGAGGGTTGGATGCAGGAAACGCCGGGTACGATCTTGCGAAAGGCATTCACCGCAGGGGACGCGGGGGTACGCAGGCGAACACGTTATCAACAGAAGATGGCAAGCATGGCGATCGCGAGAAGGGCGGCGGCGAGGGTGCTGGCGAAGTTGACGGCGTTGTTTCCCACCAGGCCGCGGCGCTCAAGGGTGGCGCCGAGGACGGTATCAATCGCCGAACCGAGGAATCCGCATAGAGCCGCAAACGCGGCTGCACCGGGAGGCAGGAGGTGCAGGAGGGCGGCGAGTGAGCCGATCAGGGCGGCGGCCGCAATGGCGGCGGCGGTACCGAGAGCAGTGACGGCGCCATCGGTGCCCGCGGGAACACGCCGAAATCGAGGTATCAGCAAGGCCGTGTCACTGAAGGCCTCACCGCCCTCGCTGGAGACGGTGTCGGCGGCGGCCTCAGCGAGGGAGGCGATGGCGGCAGCTATGCACAATCCTACATATCGCAAAATCGGCGAGAGGTGGGGCACCGTCGATTGAAGTAAGACAAGAACTGCGAAGGAGCCGCTGACGCCGATATTGGCGAGAACCTGTCCGGCGCTGCGACGGCCGCGGCGGCGCTCCGCAATACCGAGGCGATGTTTGCGGACACGTCCGAGCCGGGTGGTGATCCAGGTGATCACAAATACGGCGAACAAGACGGCGAACGCGGCCGGGCCGATGCCGTAGAAGAGAAGGAAGGCAACGACGAAACCGGCAATCGCTCCGCCTGCCGTGACACCTCCGACCGCCCAACCGAGGAGGGCGAACGCTGCGGGGATGAGGAGAGCGATGGCGAGGCGAGACATTCCTCAACATTTTCGATTGCCGAGTGACGATTGTCGAACGGAAAGGCGAAGGCTGCGCGAAGGCGCGCGGGGAGATCAGCGGCGGGGTGCAAGAAACAAAGGGTCCCTCGACTCCGGCGGCCAAAAGCGGGCCGCCTGCGCTCGGGATGACAAACTGCGCGGACACAGCTTCGCGGGGGTTGCGGGCATCGTACTTGGGAGTAAGGCTGTGGCAGGAGTGTGCGATGGCAGCTTCGATGTGGTCTGGATATCTGACGTTCGGATTGATTTCAATGCCGGTGCGGCTGTATGCGGGGGCGCGGGGCGCACGCATCGGTTTCCACATGCTGCACCGCGACGACAACACGCGAATCAAGCAACAACTCTATTGTCCGGCAGACGAACGTGTGGTCGGGCGGGACGAGATCGTGAAGGGCTACGAGTACCGCAAAGGCGAGTACGTGGTGATCGAGCCGGATGAGATCAAGCGGATCGAGCCGAAGACCTCGAAGGCGATGGAGATCCTGGAGTTCGTGCCGGCCGACGAAGTGGACCCGATCTATTTCGACACCTCGTATTACCTGGTACCAGAAGAGGCGGGGAGGCGGCCTTACGCACTGCTGGCGCGCACGCTGGAACAATCGAAAATGGTGGGCGTCGCGAAGCTGACGATGCACAACCGCGAGTACACGGTCGTGTTGCGGCCGTATAAATCGGGGATCCTGCTGCAAACGATCTATTACGCGGACGAGGTGCGGGAGTTAGAGCAGTTCGGGACCGAGGACGTGGAGGTGCGCGAGGGCGAGATGAAGGTGGCGCACCAGCTCATCAAGGCGCTGGAAGGGGAGTTCAAGCCCGAACAGTTTCATGACACATTCGAAGAAAACGTGAAGAAGCTGATCCAGGCGAAGCTGGAGGGTAAGGAAGTGGCGGCGGTGGAGAAGCCGCGTCCGAAGGCGCAGGTGGTGGACCTGATGGCGGCGCTGAAGGAAAGCCTGGCGAGCATGGAAGGGAAGAAGAAAGGCCCGGGGCGCGTGACGCAGGCGGAACACGCGTCGCACGTGAAGGCGAAGAAGAAGGGGAAGAGGGCGGCGTGAGGAGCAGGCGTTAGTAATTAGTAGTTAGGAGTTAGTAGTTAGCGAAGGCCTTTGTAGCCGCGGCCGGGGCGGCCGCGGCCCTGAAACTTTCCGGCGGTTCATGCGCAGGCCCGGCGAGGGCGCCGGGCCCCACTATCGGAATGACAAAACAATGTTCAGTTTTGACTAGCACTGGCGACGGGCGACTGGCGACCGGCTACTGGTTGATGATGACCTGCACCGGACGTGGCGAGGCCGACCTGATGGTAGTGACCACGATGTCGTCGAGGGTGCGGATATCCTTGATGTCATCGGAGTCGCGATCGGCGACTACAACCTTGGTGGATTCGGCGCTGGCGGCAAGCGAGATCGGCGTGCTCCCGACAGTGATGGTCTTGCTCACGGTGAAAGAGCGTGCATCGACGACCGAGACGGTATTGCCGGTGCATCCGGTGAGCGAAATCGGGTCGGCGCAACCGGAATTGGCGACATAGACGCGCGACCCGTCGAGCAAAGGAGCAATGGAGACCGGACCGGCGCCGACGGTAACGGTCCGCAGCAAGGTCGGCACCTGGGGATCGGCGTCGAAAATGCTGATCGAGTTCGAACCGGTGTTGGCGACGTAGAGGCGATGATTAACGGAGTCGTACGCCATGGAATTGGCCGAGGCGCCGACGGCGATGGTGCCAACGACGACCCTGCCAACGGTGTCAATGACGGTGACAGTTCCACTACCCTGGTTGAGAACATACATCGTGGTGCTGTCGGGTTTGGCCGTGATCCAAATCGGCGAGGAGCCGACGGATACAGTAGCGTCGAGCGTCAAGCTGCTGACATTGATGATCGACACGCTATTGCTTCCCTTATTGGCAACATAGGCCCAGGTGCCGTCGG
>JBOGLI010000541.1:0-3951 GCA_050746165.1 Terriglobales bacterium
GCCGAAGGGCGACGACGTTGGGCGCATGCACGGATTCCAGTTGTGGGCGAACCTGCCTGCATCGCTGAAGATGACCGACCCGCGCTATCAGGACATTCCGTCGGCGGCGATCCCCGAGGTCACCGAAGACGACGGCACCAAGGCGCGCATCATCTGCGGGGAGTTCTGGGGCAAGCGCGGGCCGGTGGAAGGGGTGGCGGCCGATCCGGCGTACGTGGACATCTCCGTCCCGCCGAATACGCGCAAGCGCATCAAGGTGGACGTCACGCGCAATGCATTCGCCTACGTCTTTGCCGGCGCGGGCACGTTCCGCGATGCGTCGGAACCGCAGGCGGTGTTGACGGAGCACACCGCGCGTCCGGAAGCGGCGCCGAGCTACGACGCGCGTAACCACTCGCTGGTGCTGTTCGATCGCGGCGATGAGATCGTCGTGCAAGCCGGGCCGGAAGGTATTCGCTTCCTGCTCGTCTCCGGCAAACCGCTGGAAGAGCCGGTGGCCTGGTACGGGCCGATCGTGATGAACTATCCCGGCGAACTGAAGCTGGCCATGGCCGAACTGCAGGACGGGACGTTCATCAAGCACAGGTAATAGAGGTGTCGGGTGTCAGGTGTCGGGTGTCAGGAATCAGACCCTGACACCCTGACACCTGCGTCGCCGCTCGTGCATCGAATCCCGCGTGGCATCAGCGCTGCTCACCGATTTGTACGAACTCACCATGGCCGCCGCCTATTTCGACAGCGGCGTCCTTCCCATTGCGACATTCGAGTTATTTGCGCGACGCTTCCCGCCCAACCGCACGTATCTCGTGACCGCGGGCCTGGAGCAGGCGCTCGAATACCTGGAAGCATTGCGCTTCACTGGGGATGACATCGATTACCTGTGCGCGCAGCCGGTCTTTGCGCATGTTTCGAAACGGTTCTTCGAGCACCTGCGCGAATTGCGCTTCAACGGCGATGTCTGGGCCATGCCGGAAGGAACGATCGCTTTTCCGAATGAGCCGATCCTGCGCGTGACTGCACCGATGATCGAGGCGCAGATCGTCGAGACGTACCTGCTGGCGCAAGTCTGTTTTCAGACGCTGGTTGCATCCAAGGCGGCGCGCGTCGTGGAAGCCGCGCAGGGACGACCGGTCGTCGAGTTCGGCACGCGCCGCGCCCACGGACCGGAATCGGGCGTGCTCGCAGCCCGTGCCTCGTTCATTGGCGGATGCACGGGGACGTCGAACGTCGAAGCCGGGAAGCGCTTCGGCATTCCCATTTTCGGCACGCTGGCGCACTCGTTCATCATGACCTTCGACGATGAGAGCGAAAGCTTTCGCCGCTTCGAGCAGATCTTTCCCGATGATTCCGTGCTGCTGGTCGATACCTACGACACGCTCGCGGCCATCAATAAGATCATCGCCGCCGGATTGCGGCCGAAGGGCGTGCGCATCGATAGCGGCGATCTCGCCGAAGAAGCGCGCGAAGTGCGGCGGCGGCTGGATGCAGGCGGGCTGCGCGACACGACCATCTTCGCCAGCGGCGACCTGAACGAGTACTCGATCGCCGAATTGCTGGCGAAGGGCGCTCCCATCGACGCATTCGGCGTCGGGACCGAACTGGCCGTTTCCTACGACGCGCCCGCGCTCAGCGGCGTGTACAAACTGGTCGAAATCGATCGCGCCGGCGAGCACAGCTACGCGATCAAATTATCGGGCGAGAAGACGACCTTGCCTGGAGCGAAGCAGGTCTTCCGTATCTCTCGGGACGGAGCGTTTGATTACGACCTCATCGCCTGCGCCGGCGAGCAGGCGCCCGGCGGCGAACCGCTGTTGAAGCTGGTAATGCAATCGGGGAAGAGGACGCACGCTGCGCGGTCGTTACGCGATGTCCAGCGATATGCGCGCGAGCAGTTGGCGCGATTGCCGGAAGAACTCCGTCGCTCAAAAGACCCGGCTGCCTACCGCGTGGACATCAGCCCGGAATTGCGCCGCCTGCAGGAGCGCGAAACCAGGAGACACACGCGCTAACCCTCGCGGTATAGTGTGTGGTTTCCTTCGGAGGCTTCGTGCGCTCGTTATTTATTTTCATACTGCTTGTGTCCTGTTCAGCATTCGCCGCGCCGCGTCCCGGTTCCCTGCGGCTGGAAAACGGTTGGCGGCTGCAATCGTCGTGCAAGGTCGAGTCTAAAGGCGATGTGATCTCGACGGAGAAGTTCAACCCGCAGGGTTGGTATAACGCCGCCGTGCCCGGCGGAGTGGTCGCCAACCTGGTGCGCGACAAGGTCTATCCCGACCCTCATTACGGAATGAACCTGCGCCAGATACCGGGCGCGACCTACCCGATTGGCACCATCTTTACGAATCAGCCGATGCCGCAGGACAGCCCGTTCCGCTGCTCGTGGTGGTATCGCACAACTTTCCGCGTGCCGCCGCAGCGTGCGAGTGAGCGCAAGTCGCTGCACTTCGACGGCATCAACTACCGGGCGAACATCTGGCTCAACGGAAAACAGATTGCGAACGCCGATGACGTGGCGGGCACGTGGCGCGCCTTCGAGTTCGACGTCACCGACGCGCTGGCGCGCGGGACGAACGTGCTGGCCGTCGAGGTCTTCGCGCCGACGGAGAACGACCTGGCCTACAACTGGGTGGATTGGAGTCCCGCGCCGCCCGACAAGAACATGGGCCTGTGGCGCGATGTGTGGATGAGCTTCAGCGGTCCGGTCGCGGTGGAGAACACGCAGGTGATCAGTGACCTGAGCGTGCCGGAGTTGGATAGCGCTCGGCTGACCGTCACCACGGAGTTGCGCAACCGTTCGCCTCACCCGGTCACCGGCGTCGTGCGCATGGCGATCGAGACGATCCGCTTAACCCAGCCGGTAGTCGTTGCGGCGGGAGAGACGCGGACCGTCACCTTCTCGCCCGATCAATACCCGCAACTGGTGCTCGAGAAGCCGCGCGTCTGGTGGCCGGCAGGATTGGGCCAGCAAAACCTTTATCGAGCAACGGTCAGCTTCGCGCGCATCTTCAGGCCCGCCCCAGGCATGGAGAAAACGCGCAATATTGTGGCGCACGTCAACGGAGACCCACATCCCATTCTAATTCCCGACAAGACGGTGACCGCGACTCCGTCGGACGCCGAGACCGTGACCTTCGGCATCCGCAAAGTCACCGGCGAACTGGACGCGAACGGGCATCGCCTTTTCAAGATCAACGGACACAACATCCTGATCCGCGGCGCGGGCTGGGCGCCCGACATGCTGCTGATGGACACCGACCAGCGCAAGGACCAGGAACTGCGCTACGTCCGACAGATGAACTTGAACACCGTGCGGCTGGAAGGGAAGATCGAGACCGACCACTTCTTTGACACCGCCGACAAGATGGGCATTCTCGTCATGCCGGGCTGGTGCTGCTGCTCGATGTGGGAGCAATGGAACAAATGGACGCCGGTGACGCACACCATCGCGAACGAATCGCTGCGCACGCAGATCACGCGGTTGCGCAATCATCCGAGCGTCTTCGTATGGTTGAACGGCAGCGATAATCCTCCGCCCGCCGATGTCGAAACCGATTATCTGAACATCGAGAAAGAATTGAACTGGCCGAACCCTACGATCTCGTCGGCGTCGGCAAAGCCAACTACCGTGACCGGCGAGAGCGGCGTCAAGATGACCGGCCCCTACGAATACGTTCCGCCGAATTACTGGCTCACCGATCCAGGAAAGCACGGCGGCGCCTGGGGCTACAACACGGAAACCAGCCCGGGGCCGGCGGTTCCGACCGTAGAAAGCCTGGAGAAAACGTTGGGGCCGGAACACCTGTGGCCGATCGATGACGTCTGGAAATATCACTGTGGCGCCGGAAAATTCAAGACCCTCGATGTCTTCACGGCGGCGATGAACGGCCGCTACGGCGAGGCGAAGAGCGTCGGCGAGTACTCGATGAAGGCGCAGGCAATGTCCTACGAGGG
>JBOGLI010000542.1:0-2390 GCA_050746165.1 Terriglobales bacterium
AATCAAAAATCGAAAATCAAAAATGTCTTGGCTTTCTCTGCGCCCTCTGCCTCTCTGCGACCTCTGTGCTGCTCTTTTCTGGCGACTGGCGACTGGGTTATCACCCTCATCCGTGACCCAGCGCACATCGCGCGCCAACCCCAGCCGTGTATGATCGCCTGTTGTGAGGCAAAGGGTTTTGTGTCGGTACCGATGCTGTTTACCTATGCAGCAACAACATACCCTGTCACACACCCCGATTTTGCCCGGGTTACCCGGACGTATAGTGCCGATTCCAAAGAACCGTGAAAAATATTAGCAGTTACTAACTGTTGCTCTAATACCTACTCCATTATCACCCCATGCCCGACCAGCGCTTTGACCTCCTCATCATCGGCGCCGGCATCGTCGGCCTCGCCACTGCCCTGGAGGCCTCCCGCCGCTCCCCAGGCGCGCGCATCGCCGTAGTGGACAAGGAAGACCACGTTGCCGCGCACCAGACCGGCCACAACAGCGGCGTGATCCACTCCGGCCTCTACTACCGCCCCGGATCGCTCAAGGCGAAGCTGTGCGTCGAAGGCGCTCGCGCCATGGTCCAGTTCTGCCGCGAACACGGCATTGCCCACGAGATCTGTGGCAAGGTCGTCGTTGCCACCGATGAGAAGGAGCTTCCCGCGCTCGAGGAGCTTCGCCGTCGCGGCGAGGCCAACGGCGTCGCCGGCGTGGAGATGATCGGCCCGGAGCGGCTGACGGAGCTCGAGCCGCACGCGGCGGGAATCCGCGCACTGCACGTTGCGTCAACTGGGATCGTGGATTACTCCGCGGTGGCAAGGAAGTACGCGGAGCTGCTCGTGGCGGCGGGAGGCGAGGTCGTACTGTCCGCCGAAGTGGTGGGAATCCGGCGCGATGGCGAGACCGTCGTCGAGACGCGCGCCGGCGCGTTCGCGGCCAAGCTGGTGGTGAACTGCGCTGGACTGTACAGCGACCGCATCGCTCGCCTGGCGGGAGATGATCCGGGAGTTCAGATCGTTCCCTTTCGCGGCGAGTACTACGGGATTGCGCGCGAGCGCCGCGGCCTGGTGCGGAACCTGATCTATCCCGTTCCCGACCCCGAGCTTCCCTTCCTCGGCGTGCACTTCACGCGCCGCGTGGACGGCTCGATCGAGGCTGGTCCGAACGCGGTGCTGGCGTTGCGCCGCGAGGGTTATCGCAAGTCCGACTTCAACGCCGCGGAACTGGCGTCAACGCTGGCCTTTGGCGGCTTCTGGAAGATGGCAAGCCGATTCTGGCGCAGCGGAATGCACGAATACTACCGCTCGTTCTCGAAGGCCACCTTCGCGCGCGCCCTGCAGAAACTGGTTCCGGAGATTCGCCAGCAGGACCTTGCGCCGGGAGGTTCCGGCGTCCGCGCCCAGGCCGTGGACCGCAACGGCAAGCTGCTGGACGACTTCCACATCGTCCATTCCGACGGAATCGTCCACGTCCTCAACGTGCCCTCGCCCGCGGCCACCGCCTCGCTAATCATCGCGCGAGAGATCGGCAACACGTGTTAGGAATTGCGCTTGCTCTTTTCACCTCGGGGGAAGTATTGTTTCGCGTACCCCCAGCATTGCTACATGACCCCGAGACCGCGATGGCACATCCTGCTGGCCGGCCTGCTGATTCTGTCGGCATCCAGTACCTACGCCTTTTACGCCACGACAATACCCGTTTTTCGAGTTAACTACAGTCCTACTGCGATCCTGCTGACGACGCTCGGGGCGGCGCTTTTACTGCCGCTGCTGTGGAGCAAACCGGTGAAACGGTGGGCCGGCGTGTTGCTGGGCGTGAATGAAGCAGAGCCTTCGGACTCGTCCGCTGCACCAGCCGGGTCGAGGGCGTGGTTCTGGTTCGGGTTCGCGTTCGTCGCGGCGATGTTTACGCTGCTGGAGATGCGCCAGTCAATCTATTTCACCCAGGACGACAACATGGTGCAGTTCCTGCCCGTCATCGTGCAGGGTTGCCGGTCGATGTTTCACGGTGTTTTCCCGAACTGGGACCCGTATCAATACATGGGCTCGCCAACGGCGGCACTGGGTGTGTATTCGCTCACCTACCCGGTCACGTACCTGTGCTACGGGTTCGCGCGCGGAGTATTGCGGAACGAGTACCTGACGCTCGAGGTGTTCGCGGTTTTTCACCTACTGCTCGGATATTTCGCCGCGTACTGGGCGGCACGCCGTTGCCGGATTCGGCCGTCGATGGCGGTAATCGCCGGGGTCTCGCCCGTGTTGTCGGGATTTGCGCTGATGGGGTCGCGAAGCTGGTATTACATGAGCCCGTCGTTCCTGTTTGTGCCGCTGCTGGTGGTCTGCCTGGTGAAGCTTCAGCAGCGGACGCCGAGTTGGCAATGGATTGTAGCGACGGGCGCG
>JBOGLI010000543.1:0-4201 GCA_050746165.1 Terriglobales bacterium
GCGTCGCCCAGCTCCGCGAACCCCAGCGCGAACCGCGGGTCCGTCTTCACCGCGCTGTTCAGCGCATTGATCGCCAGATCCAGATTTCCCGGCTTATCGTACCGCTGCGTATAGCCGAGCGCCTTGAGATACAGCTCATACGCGCCCGCATTGACCACCCCTCCCATGGCGCGCAGCATTGCGGGGGTGACCTCGATCTTCATGAGCTTGGCGATGCGCGCCACCGCCTCATCTTCGAGCGTCGAAAAATCTCCCGCGCGGTCCTCGAGCGCCACCGATCCAATCTGCCGCAGATTCTTCGTGTTGATCAGGTTCACCGTCATGTGGATGGTCTGGCCATCGCGCTGCAAGCTGCCCTGCACGGCAATGGTCGCGCCCAGTTCGCGCAGGGCCGAGCCCGGATCGGTAATCTTCTGCCGCCGCACTTCGCTGGTCGGCACCACCCACAGCGACTCTTTGCCGACCTCCAAATTCGTGAGCCGGGAAGCCATGCTGTCCATCAGTCCCGCCGACACTGCCTCATTCGCCGGATCGTTGCCGACGTTCTCGAACGGCAGTACGGCAATGTGTTCCACCGGCCGCGCGAACAATCCCGTCACGCGATCGCGCACCATTGGCACAAACGACAGCGCGGCCAGAACCACGACCGCGATTCCGAGGCCGATCAGCCACGGGTGCCATCGTGATGCGGGCGCGGCCGCGATTCCCCAGACCGGACGCGAGGCCTGCGCAATCTGTTCGCGCAGTTCCTTTGCGGAGAGTGACGATTGCCGCAGCGCTGACGGCCGCGTCGAGGGGCGAGTTGGCGGTCTCGTCGATGGCCGCGCAGATCCCGATGTCTCGTCTGACGAGGCGGCCGCGCCTTCCCACGCCTCAGGCTCCAAGTGTCCACGAAATTCCCGCAGGTCGGCGGCAATCTCGCGACAGGTCCCGTATCGCGTCGCCGGCTCCTTCGACAGCGCGCGATAGATGATTCGCAGCAGATCAATCGGCACTTCGGATTCATCGAGTCCCCGCGGCGCCTCATTCAGAATCGCAAAGATCGTGGCCGCGGAAGTCTCGCGGTGAAAGGGATTCCTGCCTGTCACCATCTCGGCCAGCACGATGCCAAGGGCCCAGATATCGGCGCGCTGATCGACGACCTTGCCCATCGTCTGCTCGGGGGCCATGTAGCCGATGGTGCCGACGGTGCTGAGGCTCTGCGTGCTGCCGGTCGACGAGGCCAGGCGCGCCAGGCCGAAGTCCACGATCTTGGCGACACCTTTCTGTGTGATGATCACGTTCGACGGTTTCACATCGCGATGCACAATCGCGCCCGAGTGCGCCGCGCCGAGGCCATCGGCCATCTGAATGGCAATATCCACGGCGTCGCCCAGCGGAAGCTGGCCGCGCAGAATCTTGTGCGACAGCGTCTCGCCCTCGTAATACGCCATGACGATGAAGACGCGGCCGCTCGGCATCTCCTCGAAGCCGTGAATCACGCCAATATTGGTATGGTCGAGCGAAGACGCGGTGCGCGCCTCGCGCAGCACGCGCTCGCGGTCGCTGGCGTTGGCAATGAGATGTTCAGGAAGGAACTTGAGCGCAACGGTGCGCTCCAACTTGAGATCGAGCGCGCGATAGACCACACCCATCCCGCCGGCCCCGATCAGGCCGAGGATCTTGTAGTTGCCGACTACATCTCCCGCCGACAGCGTGGCGCCTGGGTTCGACAAGCAACGTCTCCCACACAGATGAGGAAATGATATGCCAGTGTAAACTTCCCGACGGGAAAAAAGTGGGGCGGGTGCGCTGACCGCCTACTGCTGGGCGCTTACTCCCACCGCTGCTTTAGGTCACCGGTGATGGGTTACAGGTCACTGCGTACGGCTTAGCGTTGACTGCATACCGCCCACAGCAAACAGGATGTGCCATTCCTTTGGACCAGGGCCGAAAGCCGTCAGCGGTCAGCCGTGAGCCAAACTGGTGTACACTTCCGAGAACCAGCCGCAGCCCGCTCGCGGCGACCAGGGGTTCCCATGCAACTTCGTCTCGAGAGCCGTCCGGTCGGCGATGTTCTCATCGTCCAGTGCCAGGGACGCATCGTCGCCGGCAATGAGGTTTTCACGCTGCACTCATCCATCGGCGACTCCATTGTCAAATATGGAGATGTCGTGCTTCAACTCGACCAGGTGGATTTCGTCGACTCGAGCGGCCTCGGGGCGCTGGTGCGCCTGATGCAATCGGCGCGCGCCAAGGGCGGAGACCTCAAGCTCAGCGGCATTTCCGCGCGCACGCGCAAAACCCTCGAGATGACCGGGTTGATCAAGCAGTTCGAAATCTACGAGGCAGTCGAGGAAGCCATCACCGCGGCCTATCTTGGCTCGCGCTATTCGAAAGGCAAAGCAGGAGATAATCGCCCGCGGATTCTCTGCGTCTACGAGTCGAACGATGTTTGCACGTTTCTGCGTGAAGTGCTGTGCAGCGCAGGCTACAACGCGCTCACTACCATGAGCATCGACGACGCGCGCATCCTGCTGAAAGCGACCAAAGCCAAGCATGTGATCCTGAGCGCGAAGATGCAGACCGTGTACGGCAAGCCGACGAAGAAGATGCTGGAGGAGATCGATCCGGAAGTAAAGGTCACGGTGCTGGATGACAACTTCGCCGCGCAAGACCCAGGCGAAGCGGCGGAGAAGCTGCTGGCGCAACTGGGCAGCCAAAATCCGGCTTGAAGCAGCCCTGATCGAAGTTGACCCACGAAGTCGAGACGCCTCCGCACCAAGCGCTCTTAACCGCTGAGAACGCAGAGAAAAGAACGCGGAGTTCGCAGAGAAAAGCTAAAAAGCGCTTCCGCGGAATGCTACGTTGTGGATCATTGACACGCCCCTTCAAGCCACATACGATTCCGGCATCATGCGAATTGATAACAAAAGACCGGGTATTGTTGCACTCAAAATTTGTCGAGTCCAATGCCTGACGATTCTATCCATCATGCTGGCGGCATCTTTCGCCGCTGCGAGCGCGCCGCTTCAAGGCGCCGATCCTCATGCTTATCTCGATGACATCAAGGCTCTGAGCGCGCCGCAAATGGAGGGTCGCGGCGCGGGCACCAAGGGGCTGACGCGAGCCCAGCATCTGCTGGAGAAGAGATACAAGAGCCTGGGCATCGAGCCCGCGGGCACCAATGGTTATCTCCAGCCCTTCACCGTCATCACGGGAGCGCAACTGAAAGGGAAGAACGAGTTCGTCGTAACCGCCGGCGGCCAGAAGCACGCATTGAAACCCAAGCAGGATTTTGTGCCCTTCAGCTTCTCTTCGTCTGGTTCGGCGCATGCGGGGCTTGTTTTTGCCGGCTACGGCGTTACCGCCGACGAATTCCACTACGACGACTACGCCGGCATCGACGCCAAAGACAAAATTGTCATCGTCCTGCGCTACGAGCCCGCGTCCTTCGCTGAGAAGGCCGGCAGGCAGGGAATGACGCGCCATTCGCAGCTGATCACCAAGGCGATCAACGCGCGTAATCATGGCGCCAAGGCGCTCGTGCTAGTCAACGGCAAACTCGGCGACGGCGAAGAAGACCTGCTCACCCGATTCGGCAGCGTAAGTGGGCCGCAGGACGTCGGCGTCATTTTTGCTCAGGTGAAGAATGCTGTCGCCGATGAGTGGCTTAAGCCGGACGGGAAGTCGCTGGCCGAATTGCAAAAGCAAATTGACGATTCGTCAAAACCGGCATCGTTCGAACTCGCTAAGAATGAAGGCGCGTCGCTCACCGTCAACATCAAAACGACGCACGCAACCGTCGATAACGTCCTCGCATACCTTCCCGGCAAGACCGATCAGTACGTGATCGTCGGCGCACACTATGATCACCTCGGCCGCGGCAACTTTGATTCGCTCGCGCCCTCGCAGATCGGGCAAATTCATCCCGGCGCCGACGACAATGCTTCGGGAACCGCGGGAGTGCTCGAACTGGCGCGTCTGCTCGCGTCACAAAAAGGCCAGTTGCGGCGCGGCGTTCTCTTTATGTCGTTTGCCGGTGAAGAACTGGGCCTGCTCGGCTCGGCCGAATGGGTCAAGAATCCCACCCGCCCGCGTGCCGGGACGCCCCGGCTCGGCGATCGACGAGATCGCGGTGGCGATCGACCTCGACTCGCCGGCATACCGGTCGCTCTACCGCTGGGTGCACCGCGACGACGCGCCGGTCGACGCGCAGTTC
>JBOGLI010000544.1:0-3515 GCA_050746165.1 Terriglobales bacterium
GACCAGCGGCGCGTGCTCGTTGTCGGCAGAAGTAAAGAAGCGACCGCGTTCGAGAGGAATCTTCATCACGCGCAGGTAGTCGGGGCCGACCACGTAATTCAGCGCCCAACTCATATCCTTTTCGGAGGTGGGCTTCGGACGGCCATCAATCCAGAAAAGGCGCTCGTCATCGCCGGCGAGCGGGACCGCGCCCCACGATACCGATTCGGCGCGGATGCCCGGAGTAGCCGCGAGACTTGCGTCGAACTGACGAAAGGCGGCGCGAATTGCGTCCGGCGAGCCATGCATCATCCCAGGCGGCAGCGTGAAGCCGAAGGTCAGGATGTGGCTCGGGTTGAAGCCCGGATTAACGCTCCACAGGCGGCGGAAGGAGCGCACCATCAGGCCGGCGCCGACGAGTAACACGAGCGCCATCGCGATCTGCGCGACGACGAAAACGCCGAGGGTACGGAAGCGTCCGCCGCGCATCGAACGCCCGGACTCCTGCAGGACTTCATTGAGCCCGGAGCGCGAAATGCGCAGTGCGGGTGCGGTCCCGAACGCAATGCCGGCGAGCAGTGTGACGGCAGCCGTGAAGAGCAGGACGCTGAGATCGACGCCGGCCTCGGGCGAGCGCGGCAGGGTGACGGGAAGGCTGCCGACAGCGGCGTGCGTTCCCCAGGCAGCCAGCAGCAGGCCGAGTCCTCCTCCGATGGCGGCCAGCAATAGGCTTTCTGTGAGCAACTGGCACAGGATGCGTATTCGTCCGGCGCCGAGGGCGGCGCGGGTGGCGAATTCAGCCTGGCGAGCGGTGGAGCGCGCGAGCAGAAGATTGGCGACGTTCACACACGCGATCAGCAGCACGAACCCCACGGCCACTTGCAGCAGGAGTAGTACCGGCTCGATGCGGCCGACAACCGCCTGCTTGAGTGGAGTGATACTGGCGCCGATCCCGTTGTCGACCGCAGGATAGGTGGAAGCGAGGTTCGTTGTGACGCGTTCCATGTCGTCACGCGCCTGCGCCGGTGTCACGCCGGGCTTCAGGCGGGCGAGGCCGTGGATGCCGAGTCCGGCGCCGCGGTTAGGCAACAGCGGATTGCTCCATTGTCCGATGGGCAGGAAGACTTCGCTCGCGTCGGTGGACCGGGTCGCGATGTCGCTGGCGCCCGGAACAACGCCGGCGATGGTGTAGAGCTTGCCGTCGAGGCTGATGCCTTTGCCGACAATGTCGGGTGCTGAGGCAAACCGGCTCCTCCACAACGCTTCGCTGAGCACGGCAAGAGGCGCCGCGCCGATCTCGTCCTCTCCTGCCCGGAAGGTGCGACCGAGAATCGGACGCACGCCGAGCAGGGAAAAGAATTCGGACGAGACGAACATGCCATTCACTTGTACGGCGTCGCCCATTCCTGTCAGCGTCGCGGACCAGCCGCGATAGGCGGCAAGGCCGGAGAAGCTGCGGTTCTGGTCGCGCCAGTCGCGGAAGTTTGGAAACGAGATGGAACCGTGGGCGAAGTTTGGCTTGCTTTCGTCGAGAGAAACCAGTTGCTGCGCGTGCGGGAACGGCAGCGGGCTAAGCAACACGTTGCTGACCACCGAGAAAAGCGCCGTATTCGCGCCGATCCCGAGCGCCAGGGTCAGAATGGCGATCGCCGCGAAGCCCGGGGATTTCAGGAGCACGCGCACACCGTAGCGCAGGTCTTGCAGCAGGCGCTCAAACGAGGTCCAACCCCAGGCGTCGCGCGTCGTCTCGCGCGCAAGCAGAACATTCCCGAACTCGCGGCGGGCGGCCGATTCGGCGTCGGCGCGGGATTCGCCACGTTCCATGCGGTCGCGCGCGGCGAGCTGAAGATGGGAGCGGACTTCTTCCTCGAGGTCCTCGTCCTGGCGGCGGCGCCATAAAGGAAATCGCATGGCTATGCTCCGCCCTCGGGATTGAGCACGCCGGAGATGGCGAGGGCGAAGGCGCGCCAGCGGGAGCGCTCGCGAACGAGTTGGCGGCGACCGGCGGTGGTCAGCCGGTATTCCTTCACGCGCTGGTTGTTCTCGGAAACCTTCCAGCCGGACTTGATCCAGCCCTGGCGCTCGAGGCGATGCAGCGCGGGATAGAGGGATCCGGTCTCAACATCGAGGACGTCGTTGGAATTCATGCGGATGGCCTGGCTGATGCCGTAGCCGTGGCGCGGCCCCCATTGCAGTGTTTGCAGGACCAGCAGGTCGAGGGTGCCTTGCAACAGGTCCATCCTGTCCGGGCGTTTAGCAGGGCTCACGGCTCCTCCCGAGGGTGTAGGCTTCCTACCCCAAAGCAGTAGACGCTCTACATCCTCAACGGTGAGCATGCGTGCTTCCAAGGACGGAGGAAGGGCCGTTGCTCACGCCAAAGGAGTTGCGCCACCCCGCCCGCAACGGAGGTGCGCGATAGGGGGACGGGCGTGTGCGAAAGCGGACAGCGGGCCAACGTCCGATCCCGCATCGTCCGAGATGCAGTACGAAAGGGAGCATACCGGCGACTGCGCCACCACTTGACGCACACAGGAGAAAGAGAGAACCTCGGTAGCAACACGGCCCGGGGTGGGTCTTGCGTGGGGCGAACAATTCCAGAACTGATCGGTGCAGCCGAAGCGGGGGACCGCTCCGCCGCCGAAACCCTGTTCTCCAGCCTCTATTCCGAATTGCACCGGATGGCAAAGCGCGAGGTTGCGCGCCGCGGTGGACTGGTTACGATCAGCCCGACCACGCTTCTGCACGAAGCATACCTGGACCTTGCCGGTCGCGGCGGCACATCGTTCCCCGACGAAGCGCGCTTCATGGGGTATGCCGCGCGCGTAATGCGCGGCCTGATCATCGACCACGTGCGCACGCGCCAGGCGCAAAAGCGCGGCGGACAATTCGAGCTAACGTCGCTGCCCACCGAGGAAGCGGAAGCAGCCGTCGAGCACCACGAATTGCAATCGATCAGCGAGGCGCTCGATGAGCTCGCCCAGATTGAGCCCGCGCTGGCCGAGATCGTGGACCTGAAATTCTTCTGCGGATTTTCCTTTGCCGAGATCGCAGCGATGAAAGACCTTTCGGAAAGAACGGTACAACGCAAGTGGGACAAGGCCCGGCTCTACCTGCATCAAGCTTTGCGTGCGACGTCCGCCAAGTGAGGCAATCGTGTCGAGCGCCAGTTCGGACCGATGGGAAAAGCTAAGTCCGTACCTCGATGAGGCGCTCGCGATGAGCGAGGAGCAGCGTGCCGCTTGGCTGGAGACGTTGCGCGGGCAGGATGCGGCACTCGCCGCCGACATCGCGGCGATGCTGGATGAGGAGCGCGCCGTCGCGCAGGAAAAATTTCTGGAGCACACAATCTTCGAAATTCCCGGGCGGGGTTCGGTTGCCGGCCAGAAGATTGGTGTTTACACGCTGACAGCGCCCATCGGACAAGGCGGGATGAGCACCGTCTGGCTTGCCGAGCGCAATGACGGGCGTTTCCAGGGCCGCGTGGCGATCAAGTTCCTGAACTTTGCCGTTTCCGGTGCGGTTGGGCAGGCGAGGTT
>JBOGLI010000545.1:0-3190 GCA_050746165.1 Terriglobales bacterium
CGCGCGCCGCTCTCGATCTGCGAGAGGTACGACTGGCTGAGCTTCGCCTTCTGCTCGTGGCGGAGGGCGTCGATGATCTCCTGCTGAGTCATGGCGCGTCCCAGGCCGCGGAGGGTGCCTTCAACCTCTCTCAGGTAGCGGATTTTCTCTCCGAGTCTCATATCGCAAATTGCGATACAGATATTGCAATATGTGATGTTCGAAAGTCAAGGACTGGATTCGGCTTGTTTTTAGTTATTTACAGGGAAAACAAAAAACCGGGGCGCTGATGCACGCTGATCCGGAGAAAAGCGGCCGTGGGCGAACGCGGATCAGCATGACAATTCTTCAGGATCAGCGTGCATCAGCGTTGATCAGCGGCGGATTCTTGCCTTCGCGTTCCTTTGCATCCTTTGCGGTTAGAATGAAATTTCGGATCGCGCTGGACTCGAGCGCCGCCGCATCCAATACTGCTGAAAACGGAATCCATCGATGTTTGAGAATCTTACCGACAAGCTCCAGCGCGCCTTCAAGAACCTGCGCGGCCAGGGCACGCTCACGGCCGAGAACATGGAAGAGGCGCTGCGCGAGATCCGCCTCGCCATGCTGGAAGCCGACGTCAACTTCAAAGTCGTTAAAGAGCTGATTGACCACATCCGCGAGAAGGCCGTCGGACAAGAAGTGATGACCGCGCTTTCGCCCGCCGAGCAGGTGGTGAAGATCGTCCGCGACGAGTTGGTGGACCTTCTTGGCAAAGACACGGCAAAGTTCAAGTTCGCCTCCCAGCCGCCGAGCATCGTGCTGATGGCGGGCTTGCAAGGTTCCGGCAAAACGACGACGTCGGGGAAGCTGGCATTCTGGCTGAAAAAAGGTGGACACCGGCCGATGCTGGTTTCGGTGGACGTTTATCGTCCGGCGGCGCGCGAGCAGTTGAAGGTGGTGGCGAAGCAGGTCGGCGCACATCTGTATGAAGGCCAGGCGGACGAGGCGAACACAGCGACCGTCGAGCGGCTGGTGAAGGAGGCGCGCAAGGAGGCGGTGAACTTCGGTTGCGACGTGATGATCGTCGATACCGCCGGCCGGTTGCACATCGACGAGCAACTGATGGAGGAGATGCAGTCGCTGAAGCAAATCCTGAGCCCGCAGGAGATCCTGTTCGTCGCCGACGCCATGACCGGTCAGGACGCGGTCAATTCGGCAAACGAATTTCACCAGAAGCTGACGCTTACCGGCGTCGTGCTCACCAAGATGGACGGCGATGCGCGCGGCGGCGCGGCGCTTTCGATCCGCAAGGTCACGGGGCAGCCGATCAAGTTTATCGGCGTCGGCGAAAAGTTCGACGCGCTCGAGCCGTTTCACCCGGACCGCATCGTCGGCCGCATTCTCGGAATGGGCGACATCATGTCGCTGATCGAAAAGGCCGAGAGCACGCTCGACCGCAGCAAGGCCGAGGCGTTCACCAAAAAGGCGCTGTCGGGCGATGCGTTTTCGCTGGAGGACTTCCGAGAGCAGCTCAAGCAGGTGAAGAAGATGGGCTCGCTGCAGAGCATCATCAAGATGCTGCCGTCGGTGGGGCCGTTCGCCAACATGCAGAAGGCCGCCGACCAGGTGGACGACAAGCAGCTCACGCGCGTTGAAGCGATCATCAGTTCGATGACCAAGCATGAACGCGAGCATCACGAATTGATTAACGGCTCGCGCCGCAAGCGCATCGCCCGTGGGTCGGGAACGACCGTGCAGGAAGTGAACCAGCTTCTCCGCCAGTACGCGCAGATGCGCAAGATGTTCAAGGACATGGGCAAAGCGAGCTTCGCACGCAAGATGGCGGGGATGATGGGCGGGGGGAAGTTTCCGGGAATGTAGGGAAGTGGTCGGTGATCAGTGGTCAGTGATCAGGCGGGCAAACCGAGATCATGGTTGCAATTCGACGGCAACACCTCGGTTCATCGCAGATCACGACACTGGGCCATCGCCCACACTCGCGGCGCGGTCGTCGTTGGTGGCGCGCACCATGCCACTCTCATCGGAATAGAACGAGCGCACGCCGGTGTTCTGGTATTTATTCGGACGCACCTGGATGGCGTAGTGCGGGCCCATGCTGGTGGCCGGTAGCAGCTCGTATTTGAACCGGTATCCCGCTTTCATGCATTCCGCCTGTCCGCAGTTGATCAGCGGATCGATGCCCGGCACTTCCGCCAGGGATTTCGGATAGCTGTCCGGATGCGCTTGCCGGAATTTGTAAAGAGCGGTGTTCACCTGCATGACGGTGGAGACGGCGGTGCGCTCGTTGTCGGCGCGGCGCTGCTCGAGAAGCGTGCATCCGCAGAGGACAGCCAGGGCCACGCAAATGGCGAGGGCACGGAAGAGAAGACCATGGAGCAAACGCATAGGGCCTCCTGATTGCGGAAATTTCGCACCGCCGGCCGCGCGAGGCAAGCGGTTTTCCGAACATCCGTCCGAAAATCGGCATTGCGAAATTCCCATTTTGGTACTCTGACCGTATGCGCTGGCGCGGACTCGACGAGGCGGCCCCCGAACAGCACACGACTCTCAAGGAAGCGTTGGACGAGCGGCGGGCGCTGATGGAGCAGTACGTTCCGGCCGATACGCAGACGCTGCACCGGTCGGTGGTGGAACAGATCCGGGATACTGCATCGGCTGCGCTCACGGTGGGGACTGCGGCGCCGGAGTTTGAGCTGCCCGATCACAACGGGAAAATTGTCGCCTTGCACCGGCTGGGGGCAGCCGGTGCCACACCGTCATTAGTGGAGAACGGTCCGGCGGTGCTGCTCTTCTTCAGAGGGCGGTGGTGCCCGTTCTGCGTGGCGCAATTGGAGGCATGGAACCGGCTGGTGCCGGCGATCTCGCGGGCCGGAATCGCGCTGGTCGCAATCTCGCCGATGACACAACATCAGAGCTCGCTCACTCACGACCAGCACCGGCTGCTGTTCCCGCTGCTCAGCGATGCCGGGAACCAGGTCGCGCGGAAGTTTGGGATCGTTTACTCGGTGCCGGAGGAGCAGCGCCGGGTGTATCGGCGGACGTTCGTGAACCTGCCGTTCGTGAACGGCGATGAGAGCTGGGAGCTGCCCATTCCGGCGACGTTCGTGGTCGGGCGCGAGGGCAGGGTCCTGTATTCCAGCGCCGATGCGGATTACACGCAGCGTCCGGAGCCGCTGGAAGTGTTGGCGAGGCTTGAGGGGTGAGGCTC
>JBOGLI010000546.1:0-5468 GCA_050746165.1 Terriglobales bacterium
TTCAGGATTAGAGCCGAGGCAGGAAGGCGCCGCTGTTGGCGCAGTACTCGTCGTACTGTTGACCGAACGTACGGCGCATGAATCGCTCTTCGATCCGGCTCTTGATGAAGAACGCGGTCGCCATTAAAAGCAAGGCCAGAATGCCCGAACATCGGCGGTTGATCAGCGCTGTGCCTGTCATCGCGGTAATCAGGCCGGTATAGATGGGATGGCGAATCCAGGTATATGGCCCTGCCTGAACCAGCCGGTGATTCTCTTTCACGGTCACCACCATGCTCCAGTTCCGGCCGAGGGACAACCTCGCCCAGATTGCAATCGCGCCGCCGAGAACAGCCAGGGCCGCGCCCAGGCTCTCCTCGACTACCCCGCGCTGGATCCACGCTTTGCCCAATAACGAGCCAAAAGGCCCAGGGTAGAACATCAACAAGTAGGACAGAACGGTCGCGGCGTTATACCAGAGCCTGGATAGGAAGCGGTCGCGTACACGGGTCCGCTTGTTGGTGAACCCCAGCACCAGATATACAGAGAACACAATTGCCCACGAAAGGAGGACGATCATGGTTGCGGCGTCTATGTGGAAGATATACATATGTGTTCCACCTCTTATGTCTTCCGTGTGACGAGGTTCTTCAGGAAGTACTCATGTACCCGCGCATCCTCCGACAGCTCCGGGTGAAACGTCGCCGCCAACACGTTTCCCTGCCGGACCAGTACGGGGTCGTTCCCTTCCCGCGCCAGCACTTTGACCTTCGGCCCCAGTTCCTCGAACTTCGGCGCGCGGATGAATACCATCTCCAGCGGATCGCCGCCCAGTTCGGTTTTCTCGTGGATGATATGGCTATCGAGCTGCCGCCCGTAGGCGTTGCGGCGGATGCTGACGTCCAGCACGCCCAGCCCGGTCTGCGGCGGATTCAGCACGTCGCGCGCCAGCAGGATTGCCCCCGCGCACGTCCCGAACGTCGGCTTCACCTGCACGAATTCGCGCAGCTTCTTGAACCCTTCCTCGCCGAGCAGCTTCAGGAACGTCGTCGATTCTCCGCCCGGAATGACCAACGCCTCGATCTCGTCGAATTGCTCGGATCGTTTGACCAGCACCACCTCGGCGCCGAGTTCTTCCAGCCGCCGCCGGTGCGCGTCAAAATCCCCCTGCAGCGCCAGCACCCCAATCTTTTTTCCCATTGAAGCCACGGGAACATTCTATCCGGTGCCTGTGATTTTGATCTGGTGATCGAAACCAACCGGATTCGTCCTCTGGTGTGCAGACGATCAGTTTTCCAGATCTCCAGATCTCCAGATTTCCAGTTTCATTTACAAAGCTCCGACCTTTGCATAGATCTTCTTCCTTCTCTCCGCCCAGTCTTCCGACGGAAAGATTCGCGGCCCGACTTCAATCAGCCGCGGCAGCAGGTTGAACACCGAAATCGGTGTCCACTCCTCGCCATTGCGCGTACGCATGCCCTTGCGGTTCAGTTCGTCGGCAATGCGCGTGAACGGGCATTCGGAAATCATCAACTCCATCCCGCTGGTCAGCACTTCCATCTCCTGCTCGTCCTCTTCCAGGTAGCGGCAGTCGTCGGACACCTTCAGCCCGAACGGCACCTCGACCTTGCGTTGACCGGTCGTTGTAGGAGCGGGACGCTCCCATTCCACCGCCACCAATTTCCAACCCTCGCGCGCGCGATTCAGTACGTCTTCATCCGTTGGAAACGACGACACGCTCTGCCGCAGACGTTCCGTTTCACTCATCACCTCACCTCCCTACACGCAATCCTCGCCACCTTTGAAGACGCATCTTGCATGCCAATCTAAGTTCCTGATTTCACGAGACGCCGCCCCCGCGATGTGTCCGCTTCGGGAATTCACTGTCCGGAATAGAACGCCCTCGCCGCAACCGCCATCGTGAGACCATCGTGCCCACGGTGTGAACCCATTTCACTTTCCGGAACGGCCATTTCAGTTTGATAGACTCTCCGGTTATCTCGGAGCACGTTCAAGATGCCCTCATCGCTGAGAATCCCTCCGCAAGGTTCCCTCGACTTCCTCTCGCTTGGAGCTCTTATCTTCCGGCTCGATCCCGGTGTGGTTCCCTTCCGCAAGGCCACGCATTGCGACCTCCACGTCAGTGGCGGCGAATACAACTGCGCCGCCAACCTGGCCAACTGCTTCGGCATGAAGGCCGGGGTCGCGACCGCCATGGTCGCCTATCCGATCGGAGACTTGATCGCCGAACGCGTGCGCGCCATGGGGGTCACGCCGATCTACAAGCACTTCGAGCACGACGGCAGTCGCGGCCCGAACATGGCGAGCGTCTATAGCGACCGCGGCTTCGGCGTGCGTCCGCCCGTGGTCTTCTACAACCGCAGCAACGAAGCGGCGGCCATGCTCAAGCCCGGCGACTTCGACTGGAACTCCATCTTCGCCAAGGGTGTGCGCTGGTTCCACAGCGGCGGCATCTTTGCGTCGCTCTCCGAAACCACCTCAGCGCTGGTGATCGAGGCAATGCAGGCGGCCAAAGCGGCGGGCACCATCACTTCGTTCGACCTGAACTACCGCGAGAAGCTCTGGAGAGTGGCCGGCGGCGCCGCGCGCGCGCAACAGGTGCTGTGCGACATCGCCAGGCACGTCGACGTGCTCGTGGGTAACGAGGAGGACCTGCAGAAGGGGTTGGGACTTGCAGGCCCCGATGTTGCCGCCGCGTCGAAGCTGGATCCGACCGCTTTCCTGGGCATGATGGAGGCGGTGAAGGAGCGGTTCCCCAACATCTCCATCGTGGCGACCACTCTGCGCGAAGTGCACTCGACCAACCGCCACAGTTGGAGCGCCGTCGCCTGGGTGAACGGCCAAATCGTCCACGCACCGACCGCAGAGTTGGACGTCTATGATCGCGTCGGTGGCGGCGACGGCTTCTCCGCCGGCTTCTTCTACGGCCTGATGAACAACGAACCGCCCGAAGCCGCCATACGCCTGGGATGGGCCCACGGCGCGTTGCTGACTACGTTTCCCGGCGATACCACGATGGCCACGCTCGACCAGGTCCGCAGCGTTGCCGCCGGCGGCTCCGCGCGCATTCAAAGATAGTGCCGAGCGCCTTCGTTGACCCGATGACCGGATGACCCGATCACCCGATTCTTACCAGCCTCTCGTCTGCAGCAAGTCCGCTTCGGCGATGGCCGCGACGGCCAGGCCTTTCATCGCGCTCTTGGCCTGCTTGCTCGCTTCGAGGACTGCCTTTGCATCTTCGTAGTGCGTGGTCGCGAGCACAATCGACTTCGCGCGGGTCTCGGCTTCCTCACGCTCCTTCGCGTTACTGAGGTCGAGCGGCGTGGTGCCATCCTTCATAAAGATGCCCGAGCCGACGAACACCGACTCGGCGCCCAATTGCATCATCAGTGACGCGTCGGCCGGTGTGGCGATGCCGCCCGCCGAGAAGTTCGGCACCGGCAGCTTCCCTGCTTTCGCGACCATCGCGACCAACTCGTACGGCGCCTGGTGGTTCTTGGCCGCGGCGTAGAGCTCTTCCGGACTCAACACGGTCAGCGCCTTCATCTCGCCGACGATCTGGCGCATGTGCTTGACGGCGTGCACGACATCGCCCGTGCCCGCCTCGCCCTTGGTGCGGATCATGGCCGCGCCCTCGGCGATCCGCCGCAGCGCCTCGCCCAGGTTGCGCGCGCCACAGACGAACGGCGTTTGGAAGGCGTGCTTGTCCACGTGATGCGCCTCGTCGGCGGGCGTCAGCACTTCCGACTCGTCGATGTAATCGACGCCAAGCTCCTGCAGCACCTGCGCCTCGGCAAAGTGGCCGATGCGGCACTTGGCCATCACCGGGATCGACACCGTCTCCATGATCTCTTTGATCATCTTCGGATTGGCCATGCGGGCCACGCCGCCGGTGGCGCGGATCATCGCCGGCACGCGCTCCAGCGCCATCACCGACACCGCCCCGGCCTTCTCGGCCACTTCGGCCTGCGCCGCGCTCATCACGTCCATGATGACGCCGCCCTTCAACATCTCGGCCAGTCCGGTCTTCAGCCGCAGGCCCGTGTTTCCATTGTTGCTCGACATACGTTTTCCTTCTTCCCCGCCAATAGTGCGATCAGGTATGGATGCGGAACACTCCATTTTACATCGCAATTGGGGCCGCACGGCATTTCCGATTGTCGATTGTCGAATGCCGATTGCGGCTGACGCGATGCTCACTCAATGTGCAATTCGGCTTGAAGGTCCTTCATGTTGGCGGCACAGATACGAAACCCGCGCAGGCAGAGTTCGGCGGCGCGGCGGTCGAGCGTACCCGAAACGAGCGCATTCACGACTCCAGTGATGGCGATCTGGAGGCTGGGCGCGTCTTCAATGACGGGCAGGTCCCAACGGCGATTGCGAGTGGTGATGGGGTCGTGGAAGCGGCAGAAGCTGCGTCCGCGGAGCGCGGGCTGGGTGCAGCGGCGGTCTTCGGCGAGTGTTTGGACGCAGCGGGGAGAGGCGTTGGCTTTCTTGTAATTGTCGTGCATATAAATGCCAGTATTTTTATTGACGAACCTTTCAAATCAGAGACTTACGAGCGTCGTCCCAAGGGGTCCCAAGGGTTTGGCGGGAAAATCCCAAGGGAGTAATAAGTAATGAGTAATAAGTAATAAGAATTCAACGGCTTGCGAGCGACGGATGCCTGGGCGCGCAGGGCCTGTGCGAAAGTGAGTTCGCTGTGACAACATGTAGCAATAATCGATCCTGAGTACAATTGCTGTCAAGAACTAGAGTCGCAATGGCAACAATCACTTGCGAGGTGTATAGCTGCTGGCAATAATATTTGTGGATTTCGGAAGGACTGTATCTTGCGCGCCCTGCGGACGCTGGAAGCAACCCGCAATTCTCTCCCCCGGCTTGCGCCGGGGGCTACTTTCTTCCGCCGCTGCGCGGCTGGGTGCGCGTGTCGAGTGATACCCCCCTCAACATTCATTGGGGCTTGCGGCTGCCCCAGAACAGGGACAAAATCCTAATGAACGATAAGCTCTGTTCACGCTCGTTATCCGGTGCAGGATGCAAACACACCGCCTAGTGCACTCTCTCGAACGTGATCCCGCGAGCGGCTTGTGTGAACAGCCTAAATCCGGAGACATCTCCGTTCGCATTGACGGAAAGAACCAAGGTGCGAAAGTCGCTCGAATAAAACTCGTATCGCGTAGCGGGTTCAAATGCGGTCGGCGGGTTATCGCCGGCGCGGACCATCAGCCTTCCATGTTCCACCGCAAGCGTGTATGTCGCGTCGAGTTCTCCGGAGTAATAGGTTCCCGAGGCCTGGGCTAATGCCATGTCCGTGAATTGGACATGGGGCAGCTTGTTGCCAGAGAAATAAACCTCACCGGTAATGGCAAGCGAGCAGCGCATCACACCGTTCACGTTCGCAAAGGTGATGACGTTGCTGCCCAGGTCGTAAAACCTGTTTCCGTCAATACGCCGCAGCACAGCTC
>JBOGLI010000547.1:0-5901 GCA_050746165.1 Terriglobales bacterium
GTCTTTTCTAAGCACATTCGATCGCCTGAGCATCGCGATCGCGGTCATGGGTATCATTGTCGGCACGATTTTCGTCTTCTTCATCTCACATACCTTCACACGTCCACTGGCCGATCTTGTCAGTGGCGTCCGTGCACTCGGCAAGGGGGACTTCGATTACGCTCTGCACGGCGGCGGAACGGACGAGGTCGCCGAGGTGACCCGTGCGTTCGACAAAATGAGGCAGAACTTGCGGGAGAGCCAAAGCCGGCTGATTAACGCCGCCCGAATGGAGGCGGTGGGACAGCTTGCCGGTGGTGTCGCACACGATTTCAATAACCTCGTCACGATCATCAAGGGATACACCGAACTACTGGTCATGCACTGTGGTGATTCCGAACCGATCGGCGGTTACGTCCAGCAGATCCAGAAAGCAGGCGATCGCGCTTCGTCCGTCACGCGGCAGTTGCTGGCATTTAGCCGGCGTCAAGTGATCCAGCCGCAGGTGCTCGACATCAGCGCGGTCGTTGCCAACATGATGAAAATGTTGCGAGTCATGATTGGCGAAGACGTCGAGGTGAAGGTCGTCTCCGAAACCGGCTTGCGCCGGGTGCTCGCCGATCCCGGCCAGGTCGAGCAGGTACTCCTGAACCTGGCGGTGAACGCGCGCGACGCAATGCCCGAAGGCGGCAAGCTGATCTTCGAAATGACCAATGTCGACGTAAACCGGGAAGACGTCCCCGAATCCTTCACCGGTGTGCTGCCCGGCAGCTTCGTGCGATTGGCCGTAACCGATACGGGGTGCGGGATGTCGGAGGAGGTCACCGACAAGATTTTCCAGCCGTTCTTCACGACAAAAGCTGTTGGAAAGGGTACCGGTCTCGGACTGGCGATTGTTTTCGGAATCGTCAAACAATGCGGAGGATTCATTCGCGTTCAGAGCGCAATGGCGAAGGGCACCACATTCGAAATATTCTTGCCGGAAACGCTGGAAAGACCGGACCTGCAGATGTGTGCCGTACAGGCGTGGAAGCTAGATCGTCGCGCACAGGGAACGATTTTATTGGTTGAAGACGAGCAGGCGCTGCGCTCGATGGCCCGCGACGCGCTCCGACTCCAAGGCTACTCAGTGCTGGAAGCCTCGGATGGCGAAGAAGGCATCAGCGTTTTCGAACGATGCGAAGCCAAGGTCGACCTCATCGTCAGCGACATCGTCATGCCACAACTCGGTGGCCTCGACATGGTGAACCGGATACGAAAAACGCGGCCCGACATCAAGGTGCTGTTCATGTCGGGGTACTCCGACCGCATCGATGAGGTCACGAACGGAAACTTAGCTTTCGTTCCGAAGCCGTTTACCCCGGACCAGCTGCTGAAAGCAATTCGAGAGGTCATCCCCTCGGATGCTGCCTCTAGTGCGATCACAGCCCATTCCCCCGCCAATTAGGGCATAATTGGCCAAACAATAACTCCGCTATTCCGGTGTGTTTGCCGAATGCGCCGTATGTTTGCGCTTGCACTTATGGAGAAGATTCTCATTGTCGAGGATGACCATCGGGTCCGGAAGGCACTCCGCCGCCTCTTCGAACCGGAGGGTTATCAGGTTGTGGAGCGCGAGGATGGCCATTCGGGAGTCGAGGCGGCGCGATCTGCAACGCCGGCCGCAGTGGTTTTAGACTTACGCCTGCCTGGCCTCTCCGGACGCGACGTCTGCCGAGAATTGAAGTCCTCGATGCCAGCAGTTCCCGTCATCATTCTCAGTGCCACTACGGATGTAATCGACAAAGTTTCGCTCCTGGAGTTGGGTGCCGACGACTATGTCACCAAGCCGTTCAGCCCGCGCGAACTGCTGGCCCGTGTGCAGCGGGCGATCCGGCGTTCCTCCACTCCAGCTGCACCCGCACAGGCTGACAAATTTGCGTTCGGTGAGATCACGATCGACTTTGCCCGTATGCATCTCGCGCGCGGCGGACAGTCGGTCCCCGCTACGCCCCAGGAATTCAAGATCCTGAAATTCCTTGCGCATAATCCTGAGCGGGTGATCTCTCGCGAAGAACTCCTGAATGCCGTATGGGGCTATCAGAACTATCCAACTACCCGCACCGTGGACACGCACATGTTGAAGCTGCGTCAGAAGCTGGAGCCCGATCCCGCCGATCCCCGGCACATTGTCACAGTGCACGGCGTTGGATATAGATTCGTGCCCTGACCCGATGCGCCTGCGAACCAAATTCCTGCTGACCATGCTGCTCATCTCACTTGGGCTGACCACGATGAGCCTGCTCGTGGTCCGCAGGCTAGTGGAACGGCACCTGCGCAGTCAGATCGTCCAGGATATGCGTAACTCCGTAACGGTGTTTCGCAGCGCGCAGGCACAACGGGAAGCAGCGCTCCAGCACGCGGCGGCACTCATGGCGAATCTTCCCATCCTGCGGGCGATGATGACGAGCGCGGATCCGGCAACGATTCAGGACGCTTCGGCTGACCTTTTTCGCCTATTCTCTGAACCCGCCGACGGACGCTCCTCGGCAGACCTGCTGGTCATCGCCGACCGGCAAGGCGTCGTCGTGGGTCTGCACAACACCGGTTCCGAGTTCGGTCGTGACCGCGCCCACCAACTCGCCCATGCCTCCCTCGAGCGGAATGAGTCTTCGACCTGGTGGTATAGCGGCGGCCGCCTCTACCAGGTCGCAATGCGGCCGATCTTTTTCGGCACTGCCGGCGAGCAACACTTGCTCGGGTACCTTTTTTTAGGCCACGAAATCGACGACACGGTCGTCCGCGAGTTGAAGCAGGTCGCCGCCAGCGAAGTCGTTTTCTTCAGCGGAATGGACGGGAAGAAAATCGTGCAGTCGACGCTTGCACCCGCCGTTGACAAAGAATTACAGAAACAAGTTCCCGCGATTTTCGAGGCAACAGGTACCGAGTTCCGCGTCGGCCCGGAACCCTATCTCGCGACAGGCGTCGCCATCGCGCAACCCGGCCAAGACCCGGTCCATCTCGTTGTCCTCAAGTCACTGCGCGATGCGAACGATTTTGTTATGAGCCTCGATCGCGCATTGTTGGGTCTCGGCCTGATTGCCGTGGCCGTGGGCGCCGTGCTCGTATTCGTGATGTGGCGCACCTTCACGCGCCCGCTCGACCGCCTCGTCGCTGCCGTGCGCGCGCTCGCGCGCGCAGACTACGAATTTCCCCTCACTACTCGTGGACATGACGAGATTGCGGAGGTCACCACCGCGTTCGACCGTATGCGGTCAAGCTTGCGACAAAGCCAGCGAGAGTTGCTTGAATCGGAACGGCTGGTCACCATCGGCCGCATGGCAAGTTCCATCTCGCATGACCTGCGCCATCACATGGTTGCCATCCTCGCCAACGCCGAATACCTGAGCGATTCTCGCCATGACAGCGAGCGCCAGGAGTTGTACGAGGAACTGCGCAGTTCCGCACACCAAATGACGGACATGATCGATTCCCTGCTGGAACTATCGCGGCCGCGCGAGTCGTTGCGCCTCACCGTGGTGCCGATTCGTGAGGTCATCGGTCGCGCCGTCGACACTGTTCGTGATCTTCCCGCATTTGCAGGCATGCGGGTCGATGTGACCGGTGAGGAGTGCTCGTGCCGCGCCGACGCCGGAAAACTCCAACGTGTCCTCCAGAACCTGGTACTGAACGCCTGCGAAGCGATCATCCATCAACCCGATGGCAAGATCACCGTGAATGTGGCCGTCTCCGGCAGCGACCTCGAATTACGCATCAGCGATAACGGACGCGGCATTGACGAGAGCATCCGCGCGACGCTGTTCGACCCGTTTGTAAGTCATGGCAAAGAGAACGGCACCGGCCTCGGCCTCACCGTAGTGCATAAGATCGTCTCCGACCATGGCGGGCGCGTGAACGTCGAAGCTACTTCGACCTACGGGACGACGATCCTTGTCATGTTGCCCTCGGCTGTGCCCGCCGTACTCGCCGGCGCTCCAGCGTCTTTGGCCGAGTGACAATCTTTTCGCAATTCGTTCACAAACTCCTGACATCGCCATGACAACCGCTCCCGCTTGCGGAGCTACCTTCGTCATGTTGTCACCCACAAATGCGAAGGAGACCAATCGTGGCGAATCCCGCGGCAGAACCGACCCTGTTATCCGACGAAGAATTGGTCAGCCGAATTGTGGCTGGTGAGAAACACCTGTTTGACACCATTGTCCAGCGCCATCACCGCCGCTTGCTGCGGGTGGGCATCTCCATATTGCATAACGAGACCGAAGCCGAGGATGTCGTCCAGGACGCATTCCTGAGCGCGTACCAGCACCTGGCGCAATTTGCCGGGCGCGCAAAGTTCTCGACATGGCTTTCACGGATCGCCATGCACCGCGCCTTCGCACTTGCGACTCAGAACGGCCGTCATGTTTCTCTCGATGAGGAATACGAAGACGATCAGCCGATGCGAGTCGTCCCCGATCCGGCGCCCACTCCGGAGCAGGCTCTGTACTTTCGTGAGGTGGCATCGCTGGTCGGAGCTGCCGTCGCGCAATTGCCCGAATCGTACCGCTCAGTCCTTTTGATGCGCCAAGCGGAAGAGTCCGACACCAGTGTGACCGCGCGCAACCTGCGAATTTCGCAGTCGAACGTGAAGGTACGCCTGCACCGGGCGCGTGCCATGGTGCGCGTACATTTGGATCGCGCCCTTGCTTCGGGTATTCTGCCGGCCGAAAGCTTCGACCAGCTCACTGCCGCGGTCGTTTGAAACCTGCAATGTCACTGCGGATTACTGCTTTGGGGCAGCGACATGCATTTCGTCGAGTGCTTTGCGGAAGGTGTTGGCGAGCGTGACCGCATCCGCATTGGCCCAGAAATGCATGAAAAACAAGCGGGGCGTCTCGTCGAGCATATGCGAGTGAAGCGCGGTCACCGCGATGCCGTTTTCGCGCAACACTTTGATAACCGGGTTGACCTCGGAGCCCAGTGCAACTTCGAATGTTGTCGAATTTCTCGCTGAGGTGCTTTGGAAATGGCGGCTCACATCCGCGTACAACCAAACCGGCGATTGGGTTTTTGCCAGTCCGAGAAAGGAGGGCAAAACGCCTTATCTGCCCGGCATGCTTATCCGCTGGCACCTGCGGCCCGCGGCAGAGAAGGCCGGAGTGGAAGGCCTAATGGGTTGGCACACATTCCGCCGCACGGTAGCGACGCTATTGGTCGCCAATGGCGAGGACATCAAAACCGTGCAGGACTCGCTGCGGCACGCTAATAGCAAGTTGACGCTCGATCTGTACGCTCAGGCAGTCACGCCAACCAAGCGGAAGGCGCAGAGCAAGATTGTCCAAATGCCTCTTCCGGCTCAGAAATCGGCAGCGGGACAGCATGAGTCCGAAGAGAAAACCCGCTTAACGAACCCTAACGAACCCTCGTCGCTTGTTCCACGTTCACGTAAGTTGTTGAAAGGAATGGTGGCCAGGGACGGAATCGAACCGCCGACGCCAGCCTTTTCAGCCCAGAAGTATGTCGTGTTTTGAACAACTTACGTGACTCCAGGTGGCCGCCTAAGTCATTGAGAAGTCGTGAGAGATGTGCGAATCGTGGGTTACGAAATCCTGATGCGGCGACCGCTACAATCTTTCTGCATTGCGAATTTCCTCCTCCCAACTCTGCAGGCACACCCAAGATCTATATGACTGTATCTGCTTTACGGGAATTGTGAAGCCAAGTTGCCGGAGTCGGATGTAGTTTATTGAAGTTGAAGTCAGCCTAGACCTTCACGCCGTGGTATTTGTGCGCTAAGAGAACGCCGGCCCCAAAGCCGATCAACAAAATCGGAGACACCGGCGAGAGGCGCGGCGGCCGGAATTTTACATGTTCTAGTTGTCGGCCTACGCTAACGACGAAGTTCGCGTTCACCTAGCGGAAAGCGAATGCCCCGTGGACATG
>JBOGLI010000548.1:0-2098 GCA_050746165.1 Terriglobales bacterium
CGCCCATATCGCGAGCTTCGCGTCGAGTTCCGCTGAATCGCGCGGCTCCTTGCGACGGGTAATTCTCTATACTAGAGCCTGATTGTCCGATCTCCGCTCTTTTGGGGTGACACGACATGAACAACACGCACGACAAGAACGACGGCGGTCTACTTTCCGGACTCCGGGTTATCGACTGCGGAACCTACGTTGCCGGTCCGGCGGCCGCCACCATGATGTCCGACTTTGGCGCCGAGGTGATCAAAATCGAGCGTCCCGGCGGCGGCGACCTGTGGCGGCTCTTTTCGAAGCTCCCCGGCACCGCGAAGTCTGAACTCGATTGGTGCTGGGTGCTCACCAGCCGCAACAAGAAGAGTGTCGCGCTGGACCTGGGGCGGCCCGAAGGACGCGAGGCGCTGGTTCGCCTCGTGCGCACGGCGGACGTCTTCGTGACCAACTATCAGAGAACGCTGCTCGAGAAATTTCACCTGACCTGGGAAGACCTCTCACCCGTCAACGACCGGCTCATCTACGCGCACCTTACCGGCTATGGCGACGTGGGCGACGATGCGGATGACCCGGCGTTCGACGCGCTGGCATACTGGGCGCGCTCGGGTTTGATGACGAGCGTGACGGGGATCGACGGCTCGCCGAGCGGACCGCGGCCGGGGATGGGCGATCATCCGACGTCGATGTCGCTGTTCGGAGCGATCATGCTGGGCCTGTACAGGCGCGAACGCACCGGACGCGGATCCAGGGTGGGCACGTCCTTGCTGGCGAGCGGAGCGTGGGCCAATGCGTGCGACATCCAGGCGAAGCTCTTGAACGCGAAATTTCCCGAGCGCGGGGAGGGCAAGCATCCGCCCAACCCGCTCACGGCCGTGTACTTAAGCCGCGACGGCAAGATGTTTCTCCTCGTGTTGATCGATCCGGATAACGAGTTTCCGCGCCTGTGCCAGACCTTCGGCCAGCCTGAGCTGGGCACGGGCGAGTTGTTCGGAACCAACGAAGGCCGCGATCAAAACGCTGCGGCGCTGTATGCAATCCTGCAATCGCAGTTCGAATCGCGCGACCTGGCGGAGTGGCGGACGATCTTTAAACACAACGACATCAAATGGGCGCCGCTGCCCATGCTCGACGACGTCGTGAAGGATCCCCAGATGCGCGCCGCTGAGGCGTTCATCAAGATGGACTATCCCGGAGTCGGCGTGCTCGAGACAGTGAACAGTCCGCTTTTCGTTTCCGGCGTGGAAAAGCGAAAACCCACCGCGGCGGCGGAGGTTGGCGCTCACACCCGCGAGGTACTGCAGGAACTCGGCTACAGCGCGGACGCAATCGAGTCGATCGTGCGTGATGGTGCTCGGCGCTAGCGCGATGACGTCCGGCGCCAGGGCAATTTTTTGCGGTGCCGCCATTACCTCCCGCAGGCGAGAGTGAGATAGGCTGGAAGGGCAAGCTTTTTCGGTAACTGAGGAACGTAAAGGCTAAGCAAAAGCATAGCTATTCCTTCGGACAAGGTCGCTAAAGGAGCGGAGATAACAAGATGCATTTCATGTGGTTCACGGAACGGGCGTACCATTACGATCCTGAGGTCGACCCGGCAAAATACCATGCGCTGGAGAACCAGATCGTCGGACTGCGCAGCTTTTTCAATACCCCCAATCGCTTCTTCGAACGCGAGCACGGAGCGAAGCTGCTCAACCAGTATCTCGACGAGAAGATTTACACCGACGCCGAGCTGATGAATTTCGACGGCGTGATGCTCAACGAGCATCATGGCACGCCGTTTTGCCTCGGTGGCGTGATGGATGTTGAAGCGTCCGTTCTCGCCAAAACCACTAAGCGGGTGAAGATCGTTCTGCTCGGCAACCCGGTCGCCACCGTAGCCAATCCGCTGCGCCTGTCCGAAGAGCTCGCCATGATCGATCTCATCTCGGGCGGACGATTGGTCTCCGGATGGGTGCGCGGCGCCGGCTCCGAGCAGTTGGCCAACAACGCCAACCCCGCCCTTAATCGCGAACTATTCGAGGAAGGCGTAGATTTCATCGTCAAGGCGTGGACCACGCCGGGCCCCTTCCGCTACGAGGGCAAGCACTATCACTTTCGCAACGTGAATCCC
>JBOGLI010000549.1:0-2880 GCA_050746165.1 Terriglobales bacterium
GCCGTCGCGGATGAACGCGTTGTGGCCGTGCCACTCGTTCACGCCGAAGTCGGCGTCGAAGCTGTCGGTGATGGTGTACCAGGGCATTTCCCAGCCCATCCGCGCCTTCAGGCGCGCGATGTCGGCCTGTGGCGCGCGCGAGGCGTACACGAGGGTCGTGTCGCGCGCATTCAGGTGGGCGAGATGGGCGACCTGGTCGGCCCCCAGGGAACAGCCCATGCACGCATGCTCCGGCCAGCCGTGCACCCCGGGCTCGAAGAAGGCGCGGTAGAGGATCAGCTGACGGCGACCCTGAAACAGTTCGAGCAGGCTCGCCTTGCCCTCGGGCCCGTCGAACCTATATACCTTCTCCACGGCGACCCACGGCATGCGCCGCCGCTCGGCGGCCAGCGAGTCACGGGCGTGGGTCAGGGCCTTCTCCTTGACGAGAAGCCGCTCGCGGGCGGCCTCCCACTCTTGCGGCGACACAACCGGTGGCGTGTTCATCGCGTACTCTCCTTCTCTGCTGGTCATGAGATAGTCTGACCGCCAGGCCTCGATTGGTGGGAGTGACAAGTGTGACGGGATTCGCGACCAGGCTTCGCGTTGCGAGGCAGGCCGGAGCGGGGGACCTACCGCAGATCGGCATCGTTCCGGGACTCGATCAGATGGGCGATGCTTCGACTATGCTGAATGCACCGGCCGTTGGCAACACACGGGTAATCGCGAAGTTGGTGGATCGGAACAATTGACTGTACTCCTCCACGGTGCGCTGACGCGCTTCGCCGAAGTACATCAACATGATCATGTCAATCACCCCGACCTGGGGATTCGGCTCACAGGGAATGGTAAGCATCTCGATGACGAGCAGCCGCTCCGTGGGGCGCATTGCCTGCCGGCAGCGCCGCAGGATTTCCAGGCATTGCGCGTCGGGCCAATCGTGCAATACCTGGCACAGCATCCAGACGCTGCCGGAGGCTGGAATGGATTCGAAGAAATTGGCGGCGCGCAGCTCACAGCGGTTCCGAACCCCACGCTCCGCTAGGGCGCGATCGGCGTCGATCAGGAGCTGCGGTTGCTCCACCAGCACCCCACGAATCTCGGGATGGTTCTTCATGATCGCAGCTAGCAGCGAGCCGATGCCGCCACCCACATCGACAACCGAATTCACACCGTTCCATCGGTAGGCATCGGCGATCTGCTGGTGTTCGTCGCCGCGAAGCTCCGCAAGAGCACGATTGAAGATCTCTCCCTCCTTCGGATGCTCGATCGTGTACTCCCAAAGCGATTCACCGAATACGTGCTGAGTCGCAGATTGCCCGGTCACGGCGCTGTGTCCCAGCGCTGCGGCTGATTTGGCATAATGCTCGGAACTCGTGTAGAGCGCGTAATTGCGCAGCCCACCTGGGCGATTGCGGAACATTTCGGACACCGAGTTGTTGCCGAAAACGCCGGGCGACAATTCCCGGAATGCACCAAATGCCGCGAGCGCCCGCAGCGCCCGCGCCAAGGCAAGTGCATCCATCCCCGCACGCTGCCCCAGGTCCGAAGCAGCGAGCGGTCCCTGGTCGAGGTGATCCGGTACCCCATGACGGATCAGGGCCCCTACGATGGGATTGAAATAAATATTGCTCAACAGGGACATCGCGGTCGGAAAGGGTGGCATCGGTGCGGACGCGCTCATCAGCGATCTCTTGTGAATTGGGCACGCACGTTAGTTGGACAGCGCGGTTGCCTTATAGGCTTCGATGAGCGGCACAATTGCCCGCCGACGGGCGAGACTTTCGGCACGCCAGTATAAGTCACGGTCGTAGTACTCCGGAACGCATGGGACGCCCGCCGGAAGTTCAACCCACGGCTGCTTGGAAGCCGTGAATATATGTATGTCCGGCGGCAGATGGTCCGGCGCGTCGAGCGTTCCGACCCTGACGAACCTGATGCAAGGACCAGCGCCGGCGTAGTTGCTCCAGACGGCAATCCGACAAGTCGGACAGCGTGCGATCCTCTGGCCCTTGCCGCTGTTGGAGGGAGTATCGACAATCTCCGGCGCGCCGCGCATTTGCACCACGCGATCGGCCTCGATCATGGCATTCAAAGCGAATGAGGCGCCGCTTTCCCGCTGGCACCAGCGACAATGGCAACAGTGTACGACGAGTGGTCGCGTTACCATGCGATAGCGGAGCGCACCGCAGTCGCAGCCGCCATCGATCGGAAAGACATCCTCGAGAGCCAAATTCACTCCCGCTCGATTATTTTGAGCGATAGTAACGAATTGATCCCACCAAAAAAAGCTCTTCTGCCCACAGCGAAGAACCGTCTCCCGCGTGGCCTACGCACACGTTACGAGCGGCGGCAACAAGCTCGAACCGGATCCGCCATCGTCGATACATCAATTTTGATCGCGACGCATCGAAGGCGTGAAAGTGACTCCGATGAGCAATCCCTCCGGCGTAATGAAACGGCTTACTGTCTGCCCCCAGGGTTCTTTCTTGTTCTTGACGAGCATTTGGTATCCCTGCGACTCAAGAGCTGACGTAGCCATTTCGACATCGTCCACATCAAATTCGAGCCAAGCTTGCGGCACCGAAATATCCTTAGGCCAGGACTCCGTGCCAAAACAGGACTGAGCGGCCTGAGGTAACGGCCACAGAGCAAAGGTCTTTGCTCCCTTGAGAGCTTCGGTGTGCAGATAACCGCCGTTCTCTTCTTTGAACGGGATTTCGAGGACCTGCTGGTAGAGCTTTCTGCTCGATGCGGCGTCCCTAACGATCGGACCGAACCCAGCAACAAACAGAACCCTGAATTTCTTGATCGCTTGCATTGCTCTCATTCCTGCCGCGGCGATTGCAGCCCCGAAACAGCTCGATGGTACCGAACGCCTGGCATCAGAAGGCGATGGCG
>JBOGLI010000550.1:0-5039 GCA_050746165.1 Terriglobales bacterium
GGAAAATGCCTGGGTTAACACTGGAGGTTGACAGGGCATGAGTACTTCATACCACATCGGGTCATCGGGTGATCGGGTCATCGGGGCAGCAGCGTTGATGAGCCGATGACCGGATGACCCGATGGCCCGATCCCATACAATCGTGCGGTGATTCCGATCAAGGATGGCGACAAGGGAGCAACGTTCGCAGTGCGGGTGCAGCCGCGCGCGAAGCGCAATGCCGTGATCGGTGAAGTGGGCGAGGCGATCAAGATTGCGCTCACGGCGCCTCCGGTGGAAGGCAAGGCGAACGGAGCATGCATCGCTTTTCTGGCGGAGTTATTGGCGGTTCCGCGATCGTCGATTACCATAGCTGCCGGCGAAACCAGCCGGAACAAAGTGATTCGGGTGAGCGGCGTGACGGCGGCGCAGGTCGAGGTGCGGCTGCGGGCGGCGATGGGCTGAGTGATTCACCACAAAGTACACGACGGGCACAAAGGAAGTTTCTGATTTCCGATTTCTGATTTGAACGGAGATCCCATTGAGTTTTTCACAACGACTGCGCGATGTGCGGGAGGGTTTCGAACGCCCGTTCTGGGTCGCCAACACCACCGAAATTTTCGAGCGTCTCTCGTACTACGGGGCGTTCGCCTCGCTGGCGCTCTACCTGCAGGACAAGCTGAATTTTTCGACGACGCAGACCGGAACGCTAACCGGCATCTTCGGCGGGATGGTGTGGTTCCTGGCGATCTTCGGCGGAGCGGCGGCGGACCGGCTGGGCTTTAGGCGGGCGCTCTCGCTGGCGTACCTGATTCTCGCGGTCGCGTATTTCCTGATCGGATCGATTGCGGCGCCCTGGCTCGGTTTTGCGCGGAATGCAATGGGGCTGCCGGTATTCGTCGGCGTAGTGCTGGCGCTGCCGGCGCTAGGGATCGCGCTGGTGAAGCCGTCGGTGGTGGGAACGACGGCGCGCGCGTCGAAGGAGAACGTCCGCTCGATCGGCTACTCGATTTACTACACGATGGTGAATATCGGCGGCGCGCTAGGACCGCTCTACGCCTCGTGGGCGCACCAGCACCTCGGCGTCGAGAACGTGTATCGCATCGCCGCAGTGAGCGTGTTGGCGATGTTCTTCGTCGTGCTCATCTTCTTCCGCGAGCCGAAGAGGGAAGAAGCGGCGGAAACGCCAACGATCGGAGAAGTTGCGCGGAATTTCTGCACGGTATTGGGCAATTACAAGTTAGTGCTGCCGGTGTGCGCGGCGGCCATCGCGCTGGGAGCGGCATCGCTGATCTGGAAATTTGCCGTGCCATGGTGGGCGTGGGTGGTCCTGGCAGCGGCGGCGCTGGCGGGGATGAGCCGCTTCATGTGGTTCCTGATGATCTTCACGGGATACTGGGTAGTGTTCTGGCAGCAGTACATCAGCCTGCCGGGTTACCTCGTCAAGTACGGGCACATGGGCGACGCACTGGCGGAACGAATTCTTGTCGTCGACGGACTGACTGTCATCGCCTTGACCGTGCTCGTCAATTTAGTGGTTCGCAAACTGCCGCCGGTGATGGCAGTGGCGCTCGGCACCGTCATTACTTCGTTGGCGTGGGTCATCGTGGCAACGAACCCGACGCTTTGGGGAGCGGTGGCATCGCTGATCGTACTGGCACTCGGCGAGATCACGCAGCAGCCGCCATATTACGAGTACATCTCGCGGCTCGCGCCGAAGGACCAGCAAGGAACCTACCTCGGCTTCGCATTTCTTCCGATCGGGATTGGATCGCTGATCGGCGGCTGGTTTGGCGGTAGCGTCATGCACCATTTCGCCGAAGTGCAGGGTCGACCGGCACTCGCCTGGTACACCTTCACTGCGGTGGGATTGGCGACCGCGGCGGCGCTGTTCATCTACAACTCGGTAGCGGCGCCGAAGCCGAAACAAGTGGTCAGTGGTCAGTGATCCGTGTTCAGCCGACTCGATCGTCGTTCTTGCTGATCACTGAAAACTGAGCACTGACCACTTTCGTCTGTCAGTACATGAAGGATCCCGCCTATATCGCCGACCATATCCGACGCGTGCTGAAGGACGGCGGGAGCGCGCCGCATTCGCAGGAAGTGCAGCGGTTCTTCAAGGAAGAAGTCAAATCGCGCGGATGGTACACGGCGGAGCTGCGCAAAGTTGCGCGGCGGTTTCGACGGGCGCTGGTCAACGAGCACGGGGTCGAATACCTGGTGAAGGTGGCAGACCAGTTGTTCCAGGGTGACGTGCTGGAAGAGAAGGTGTTCGCCGTCATGCTGCTGGAGAAGAACACCGCGGACTTCACCGACCGAGATTTCCGGCTCTTTGCCAGTTGGCTGGACCGGGCGTCGAGTTGGGCGGACCACGACGCGCTGGTGAACTACGTGATCGGGCCGATGGTCGCCGCGGACCTCTCGCGGACGGTACCGATCTATCGCTGGGCGAAGTCGAAGAACCGGTGGCGCCGGCGGGCAGCCGCGGTGGCTCTGATCCGGCCGATGCGCGATGCGAATTCAGGCAAGCGCGCTTTCCCTCACGTGAAACGAATCACGGAAGCCCTGCTCTCCGATGGCGACGACATGGTGCGGAAAGGGCTCGGGTGGCTGCTGCGGGAATCGGCGAAGGCGGACGCTCGCATGACGATTCCGTTGTTGCTGTCGATCAGGGACACAGCGCCGCGTTTGGTGCTGAGGACGGCGTGCGAGACGCTGCCGCCCGCGACCAAGAAGCGCGTACTGGCGAAATAAGGCATCGGGCTATGGGCTATGGGCTTCGGGCTTGGGGCGTGTTGCAGAAAGCACTTTCCGCGCTGATGCCGAATGCCCTCGGCGGCTAAAGCCGCATGAATACTGGCCGCCGCTGCCGCACGGCTGAAGCCGCGCCCTTCTGAAACCATCTTTGAAAAAAGCCCTACTCAGTGCTGGTGTGACCAATGTCACGAGCGATTCGGGCTGGCTGCTGCTGTAATGGCAGCATCATGACGAACACTGAAGTTCACGAACTGCTGACGAACCTGCGAGAAGTCCGGCTGGAGCTGGAAGCGTTGAAACGGATGTTTTTCGAACACCGGCCTCCATTCGTCGCGGCTTTTGCGCAACACCGGGTGGCGGTGGAGGAATCGGGATTTCTAAAGAGCCTGGACGAGGCGGTCGCCAGCATCGAGCAGAAGGTCGCGCTGAAAGGCTAGTTTTTGGTTATTGGTTCCTGGTTGGCGAAGGTCGGGTCAGGAGTGAAGAAGCGCTCATTTGCTGGCTCGATCCATCATTTCTCGGAGGAAGACGGCGAAGGCGCAAACCGCCAGCAGGACAAGGAATGAAAGCAGCATAGGCGAGACCCCGGGGAATATGTCCGACAACGGTCAAACTCTCCGAATCTTCGCACCCCTGAAACCGCTTGCCCAGCCCACAAACGTGCCAAAATGCCAGGAGTTCGCAACCATGTAACTGCGAGATAAACCGACAGGTTCAGTCTGAGGGAACCTTATTCACCTAGGTGGAGTCTAAACAGGTGAACGGGAACAGCAGTGACGGTGGTAATGCGGGCTTTGTTCTGGCCCAATGATGGTGCTAATGTGGGGGTAACGCCATGAGAGTAATGGCGGGAGCAACCACCTTGGGAAATATCGCAGGCGCGCTCGGAATTCCAGCCGAGGAGCAGGCGCTCGTCGCCGAGCTCAAGGCTGGGTCAGAGGAAGCGTACGCCTGGCTGATCGCTCACTTCCAGCAGCCCGTCTACAGCCTTGTCTATCGCATCGTCAGCGACCCGAACGATGCGGCCGACACTACGCAGGAAGTCTTTCTCAAGGTCTTCCGCGGGATCCGGCAATTCAATGGCGGATCGAGCCTGAAGACATGGGTATACCGGATCGCGGTGCACGAGGCTTCCAACCGGAAGCGCTGGTGGTTCCGGCACAAGTCGAAAGAATCGTCGATGGAGCCGGAGACGAGCGAAGACTCTGGGCTGAAGGACACGCTGGTGGACCGTCGCGAGTCGCCGCTTGAGGCCGTCGCGCACCGGGAATTGCACGAACTGATCGAAAGCGAATTGCGGCAAGTGGCGGAACCGTATCGCACGACGGTGGTCCTGAGGGACATCGAGGAGCTGTCGTACGAGGAGATCGCGGAAATCATGGAGACCACACTGGGCACGGTGAAGTCGCGGCTGACGCGAGGGCGCGAGGCGCTCAAGAAGCGGCTGCAGAAGCACGTGCAACAACTGGGTGTGGAATTCGAGCGGGAAGATGCCCATCCGGCGGTCCGCAAGGCCGAACGGGTGGCGCGCGCCCACGGGATCGAGGTGACGTCATGAGGTGTACGGAAGCCCGGACAATGCTGTCGCCTTACCTGGACGGCGTCCTGACGGGTGTCCAAATGCGGAACCTGGGGAATCATTTGTCGGGGTGCGGGGAATGCAGCCGCCACTACACGGGACTGCGCAGTACACAGCAGGCGGTCGCCGGCCTGGGGCGCAAGCAGGTCCCGGAAGACGTTGCGTTGCGACTGCGGGTAGCACTCTCGCACGCCGCGGCGGAGAGCCGCCGGAACAGGTTTGAAGGGTTGAAGTTGCGCTGGGAGAACGCCTGCAATGCGTTCATGGTACCGGCCACCGCGGGCGTGCTGACATCGATCATTATCTTTGGCTTGCTGATCGGGTTCTTTGCGTTGCCGGCGACGTTGCGCGCCTCGAACAACAACGACGTCATGCTGTACACGCCTCCACAACTGGTGACGGCGCCATTCGTGACCAACGTGGGCGCGAACCAGTCGGAGATGATCGTGGTGTCGGTGGAAGCGGACATCGATGCGAACGGCCGCGTCCAGGGATACCGGATCGTGTCGGCATCGCGCGATCCCGAGTCGATTATCCCCGAGTTGGAGAACACGCTGATCTTCATGCAGTTCCAGCCGGCACGGTCGCTTGGATTGCGGACCAGCGGCAAGACGGTGCTGTCGTTCGCCGCGCTGGATGTGAAGGGATAAAGCAGCTTTTAGCTTTTAGCTGTCAGCTGTTCGGCCGGCCGCCTCGGCGGCCTTTTTCTTTGACGGTCCGGGGA
>JBOGLI010000551.1:0-2131 GCA_050746165.1 Terriglobales bacterium
GAGGTGTGTGAGTGGTTTGCCTTCGACAGCATCTGTCGTCAACACGGAATCGTAGACCCGAGCGGGCCTCGTCACTGTTGAGGTGCGTTGAAGCGGAGGGAGTGAATAGATTTCGTTCGGAGCCCCGGCGGACATCCGAGTAATCACAAGCATGCGCCCATCGAGTCCAACGGTGAGGTCGTCGTTGTGACCCGTCGTAATGCTATCGATTTTAACGTTTGTGTGCCTGATTGAAATGTCGTATCCCTTTTCGGAATCTTGAGTGATCTGCCACGACACCGAATATATGGGTGCTTCACCTCTGTCTTCCGCGACGAAGTAAATAGTTTTCGAGTCGGTCGCCCAAGCAAAACTCCCGACCCATCGATCGAACGTCTTCGTCGGATAAGTCATCTGTTCCGACGCTCGGTCGTACAACGCCAACTGGAATCGGTCGCTCTCGTAGCCCGGCGTTTCCTGCATCAGCCAGGCGATGTACTTGCCGTCGGGCGAATAGCGCGGGGTCGAGTCGCTGCCCGGCGAAGTCGAAATCTTCTTGGGCGTGCCGCCCTCGACCGGGACGATGAAGATTTCGTTGTTGGTGCTGGTGGCGGCGACCTCGTCGATGTTGCTGGTGAAGGCCACCTCTTTCGAGTCGGGCGAGAAGGCGTACATGTCGCTTCCGCCGAGCGAGAACGGTGGCGCGTCGTGCGCGCCGAGGGTGAGGTCGCGCGGGGGAGCGGAACCGTCGGCGGGCTGGACGAAGATGTGCGTGACCTTGTCGCCGAGGTAGGAGTTCCAGTGACGATAGAGCAGGTGACGGAACTCGCTGGCCTTGACCTTGGATTTCGCGCGAGCTTCGTCGCGCTGCGCGGTGCAGGCGATGTCCTTGCAGTCGGGATACACGCCTGACGTAAACAGCAGCCACTTGCCGTCGGGGGACCAGATTTGCCCGTCGGCGCCGGTAGCAACGTTGGTCAGCTTCTTCGGTTCCCCTGTACCCGGCTGTCCGGAGTCCGCGTCAAAATCAATCGCCCAGACCTGCGACTCGCCGTCCTGCGACGAGATGTAGGAAAGCAGCTTCCCATCCGGCGACCACTGCGGACGGCTCTCGCCCGCGCCCTCGGTGATCTGCTTTTCGTCGCCGCCGTTGATGGAGACCACCCACAAGTGCGGCGTGCGCGTGTTCTCGGCGAGATTGACGTCGGTGACGGAAAACGCGACCCACTTTCCATTGGGCGAGATGGCGGGCTCGCCGACGCGCTTGAGGGCCATCATGTCCTCGAAGGTGAAGGGACGCTTCTGGGCGGAAACGAAACTGGAGAGGAGAAAAAGTGCGATGAATACGCGGCGCATAACGGCCTCCGGACAAACGGGAAAGTGTAGCAGGCGGAGGAACAAGTAATAAGTAACAAGTAATAAGTAATAAGCAAAACGGGAGCACTTGAAAGCGGCCCTACGCGGTCCCTCCGACGGCTTATTACTTAATACTTATTACTCAATACGCTCCCGCAACACATCATGTAAACTCGTGTTAATTCAGGCAGAATCCCGCGTCCGGCAGCTTGGCCCGGGCATCCAATCAGAGCAGGAAATTCTTCATGAAACATCGCTCCTCGAAGCTCCTCATCGTCCTCATGGCGGCGCTCATGCTGCCCGTTTTCGCGCTCGCCCAAGAAGGGCCGCTGGACAAAAAAGACCCGGCGCCTCCGCTGACTGTGCAGGACATCATCCAGCGCTTCGCCGCCAAAGAGAAAACCTTTGCCGAGGCGCGCGCGAACTACACCTACACGCAGGACGTGAGCGTGCAGGCGACCGGTCCTGACGGCGAGAGCGGCGATTTCCGCCAGGTTACCGACATCACTTTCGACAACCAGGGACATCGCATCGAGCACGTCACCTTCGCGCCGCAGTCGTCACTCGACCGTGGCGGGATCTCGATGACGCGCGAAGATTTCGCGGACATCGAAAAGCGCATGCCGTTCGTGCTCACCACCGACGAGATCCCGGAATACGACATCCTCTACGTCGGCCAGCAGCAGGAAGACGAGCTGCACTGCTACGTATTCGACATCGCGCCTAAGACGATCCAGAAGGACAAGCGCTACTTCCAGGGACGTATCTGGGTGGACGACCACGATTTCCAGATCGT
>JBOGLI010000552.1:0-1578 GCA_050746165.1 Terriglobales bacterium
TCGACCTCTGCCTCAACCGCGTCCCCGACGGCTTTTTCTCGAATTTCCTGCTCTACCTGCGCGAGGGCGACGAGGTCCGCTTCCACGGTCCGCACGGCTACTTCACGCTGAAGCACCCGGTGCGCGACTCGCTGTTCATCGCGACTGGAACGGGGATCGCCCCGGTACGCGGCATGGTGCAATGGTTGTTCGAGGATGCGGCGCGTCAGGAAGGACGCGAGTTCTGGCTGGTGTTCGGCGTCCGCTACCAGCAGGACCTCTATTACGACGAGGAGTTCCGCGCCTTGGCCGCGGCCCATTCGAATTTCCATTACCTGCCAACGCTGAGCCGCGAGAATCCGGGCTGGAGCGGTGCCCGCGGCTATGTGCAGGAGCACGTCGAGAGACTCGCCACGGACCGCACCGACATGCACGCCTACATCTGCGGCCTGCGCGACATGGTCACCGCCAATCGCGACATGCTGAAGAAAATGGGTTGGGACCGAAAGTCGATTCTGTACGAACGGTTTGACTAACGATGCGCGACGCGCTCGCGAACCGCGGTCGGCGTAGCCCTCTCGGCAAGCCGTGCCGCCGCCCGTTGGCCAATCAGCGCAATCAATCCGGCGAGAAACAAGAATCCCAGGACGACGAAGTTGCACTTCTGGGCCGCTGTCATCCATTCGGCCTGACTAACCTGGCTAACCGACATTCTCCACAGGATCGCCTGTACGAACCCGCCGATGCCGCCGACCACGACGGCGCCGTAGCTGAAAACCGTCCAGAGAACGCCACGGCGGCCCTCCTCGGACGCAACCATTAACCCAATGACTCGTGCGATGACCAGGCAAGCCACTCCGGCGAGCGCGACCGCGGCTCCGCCTGCCTCTCGCCGCGGCCATGTACGGTCGAACTCAAAAGCACCGGCGACGCCGATGAGCGCCCAGATCATCACGGCAACGCCGGCCGCAAAAGCGACCGCTCCCACCCACCGCCAGATGCCTCGTTCAGTTTTCGCTTTCATAAGTTTCTCGACTTACGCGCCCGCCGACTTTGCGGCGCCGGACTTGTTACCAACCAAGGCATCGTGCATGTGGCTCATCACCCGTTGCCCGGTGAGGCACAGAAGGCCAAACATGATCGAGAACGCGCCGGCCAGGCCCATGGTAACCCGGTCGAGCAACAAGCCGTGCTGGCGCCATGCGATAACAATCACCGCCGAGCCGGCGATCAGGCAGACGGCTGCCAACGCCTTCCAGAGGCTCGCCTCACGTGCGGTCAGCACGGTTTCTCCGACATGGAGCGCGCGGCCGGCGATGTAGCAGGCACCGGCTGCCAGGAGAATAAACGAGGCCGCGGCGCCAATGGCCAACGCCTTGGGCTCGATCGATGCCAACCCGTAACGCTCGAAGTCATAGGCCAGTATTAGACCGCCAACCAAGGCCGAAACCGCGCCAATTGCCTGCCAGAACCTCGCTTCCGAACTCCGTGACATAACTCCCCCTCGACTCGCGGCAAGTTTAGTACGAGTTCACCAAGGTGGGGAGTACTTTCTGGTTTTCCTCTGCAACCGGACTGGTTGCAGGGACATCTAACACC
>JBOGLI010000553.1:0-5554 GCA_050746165.1 Terriglobales bacterium
AGGTTCCCTCGCCGGTGTCGGTGAGCATCGGCTTGCCGAGCATCTCCTCGAGCTGCAGGCAGCTGCCGCCCGGCAACTGGCAGCGCGTATCGAATGACCCGATATATTCGGCGCCGTTGGCGGTGACGGCACGCAGGCAGCGCACGCTCGGCTTGCGCTCGACGTTGCGGATGGGCAGGCGCTTTGAAACCGGGCCGCACAGGCACTCCAGCGTGTCGGCGACCGCGCGATCGGCGAGGCGGACGTCGTTATCGAGCATTTCTTCCCACGGGCAGCCGCCACCACCGTAGCCGCCGCCACCACCCGTCGCGCCGCCGGAACCAGCGCTGTTGGGCGTCGTGGTCGAGCCCAGGCAGATATGCCCATTCTTCACCGCGGCGGTCATCGTGTTGTAGTCCGACAGCCAGTAGGTACTGTCGTCGGCCGGATTGAACATCGCGTAGAACGTGGTGGTCAACGCCTGTCCCGAGGTGTCGAGATAGGGCGCCGTGAATGTGGACCCGTCATCGCGATTGAAGGTGATGTTGGTGCCCGGCGTACCGACTCCTGCGACTTTGCCGTAAGCGCGGATCTCGGCCGCGGTGTAGGGACCGCCGCCGGGCGTGGGCACGTTGTCGACGGTCGCGTCGTTCGAAACGAAGGAGTTGTAATTTCCGAACTTGGCGCTGAAGTCGTAGGTGTAGTCCGTGACCAGCGAGATGTCCTGCTCCATCTGCCGGTAGCGGTTGAAGCTGGTGAACTTGAAGTGCATCGTCTTGCCGTTCCACTGTGGGTCGACGATGAGAACGAAGATGCTGTAGTCGAGCGACACGAACGCGTCTCCGGCGATGTGCGCGGCGATCGGGCTGCCGAATACGCCGCGGCGCAGCTTCGTTCCTAGCGTGTACTGGTAGACCGCGCCTAGCGTCGCATTCTCGTAGCTGATCAGTTCGCCGTTGACGTAGCAGAGCGAGCGGAAATTGTCGCAATCGTCGGACGATACCGAGAGCAGGCTGCCCAGCGATTCGCTCAAATCGACGCCCACGCTGTCGGTAGTGTCCGGGTCGGCATGCGAGGCGAGGCTGCCGGAAAGCACGCCCATGGTCGCGCGTCCGTGGATGCGCCCTGCCACATCGTAGTGCGAGCCATCGGCCGACACGTGCACCGTGCAGCCGCCCCAATTTGGATTGGCGCCGGAGACGGCGAACCACATTTCGCGCTGCCCCGAGCGCGAGATGCGATCGTTGGCTTCGAAGATCACCGGAGCATTGACCATTCCGGGATCGGCATAACCATCAGGCCCGACGCCGCCCGGCGCCTGATGCGGATAAAGCGTCGGCGTCGCCGTTCCCCACGGGAATTCCTCGGCCTGCACGGTGATCAGTCCGGTATCGTCCTCATCCATCTTGGTAATGCGTACCGGGACCTTGCTCATGCCGAGGTCCGCATCGGTGAGCGTGACTATGTCCATGCACTCCAGCAGCGCATGTTGCCAGCCCAGCTTGAACTCGTAGGTCGCCTGGATGTAGACCTCGCGCTTGAGCTGGAAATCGCAGACCTTCTTGGCGACATCGGCGTTGGTGATGCCGTGGTACTGCTTCGGGTCGAGCTTGCGCAGGCCATAGATTTCAATCTGCGACTGGTCCTTCGCCTCGGCGATCTCCGGGTTATAGGAGTTGCCGCGGTTGACAAATTCCACGCTGACCGAGTTGTAGGCATCGGCCTTCGACTTGCGCATGACCTTCAGCGGATCGCCTGCGCCCTGGAAATCGTCGTCGGTCAGGTCGTACACCGGAAAAGTCTGCGGCGTGAATGTCGCGCCGTTGCCCACCACCGTGGTATCGCCGTATGGCTTGAACTTGAATTTCCCCTCGCTGAAGACGTGCGCGGTGTTCGTCATCTCGCACAGCATCTGCAGCATGTCGCTGGCCGGCTGCTGCGCGTCGAACACCGGCGAGAAGAACAGCCCGTTGGCGATGCAGTAGTTCGACCACTGCGTCAGGCTGTCGATGAGCGAGGCATCGACCTGCGCGCCGTCGGCCGGATCGGTGAGCAGGAAGGTGGCGATGGATGGTGCGTGAGCGTCCTGCACGCCGCCGCCGCGGATCAGCAGGCCGAAGATCTCCCACGTCAGGTTTGGTATGGTGCCGGATTCGCCGAGGTCGGCGTTGGGAATGGCAGAGTAGGCCCAGCCCGCATACGACAGCGCCTTAGACGGATGCGCGCTCGTCCAGTGCGACCATGCGCTCTGCGGCTGCGATCCCTGAAAGACTGTGACCTGCAGGGTCTCCCCCGGCGAGAGATTGCCAGAACTGGTCTGCGGGACCGTGAGGTAGACGATTTCAATGGGCTCGCCGGCGTTGGAGGCGTGGAAGGTGTATTTCACCTGCGCGCCGCCACTGATGGGCGTCACCGCATACTGGTCGGCCGCGGGCGCGCCCGTCACGGGATCGTAGGGCACCTGGTCGGTACCGGTAAGCGTCTTCGGGCCCGGTCCGCCGTAATCGTCGGCCGCAACGGAATATGCACGCCCGGCCGTCACGCCAAGATCGTTGAAGAAGTAGGCGGATGAAGGCGGGGTAACGATAACGTCGCCACCGCCTACAGGGACGGTGCCGATGTATGTCACCTGCTCAAGTAGCAGGTTCCCCTGCGTGTCCCAGACATTGCCGATGCCGCCGATCGGGCCGCGGCAGAGCCCGCCCATGATCGACGCGCTGTACTTGTAGATGGTTTGGCCGCTGTTGCCACCAGCCTTCCCGCCGCCGCCCTTGCCGCCCTTTTTCCCGGCGTTTTTTACCGGAGTGGCAGTGAAATCGTCGTAATCGAGCAGCTTGGCGGAAATCCGGTTCGTCCCAAAGACGAGCGGGCGCACGGAGCCCTGTATCGAAACCTGGACGCGGATCGCGCCCAGGTTCGTATTCTGCGAGGCGAGCGAGCCGCCATGCTTGCCGCCGCTCACTGGCGCCCCCAGAGGGAAAAGAAGATCGGGTTGCGATGCGACAGTTCTCCATCGCGCAGGCCGTAGGCGCGGGTGACCATTCGCGCCGTGCGCGCCGAATGAATGATCTCCGGCCAAGCCAGAACGATGCCGCCATGCGCATAGGCGCGGCCAAAGCGGTAGAGCACAAAGTCGCCGGGTTGCGGCGCGTCGACGCCGTAGGCGAAGCGCAGCACTTCCCGCAGGTAGCGCTCGTCTCCACAGCCCTCGAGCGCGTGGCCTTCGTGCCCGCGCCAGACGCGGCCATTGGGACCGTGGTGCCCGTGGTGTAGGTGCCAGTCCATCGGGTAGTACTCAGGCTGGTAGTCGGGCGGGATCAGACCGAGCAACTGATACACGGCGACGGGAAACATCGCGCAATCGCAGCCCACGCCTTTAACCTTTCCTTGGTGGCGAAACGGCGTGCGCTCCCAGGTGAGCGCCTCGCGCACGATGTCCTGACGTTGCGCCAGAGAGATACATCCGCGCGCGTCGAGATCGAGGAATTCCAGGGTGGTCACAGCGCCGTCTCCGGGGCAGGAATGAACGGCTCCCCGCCGAAATTGGCCAGGTTGCTGAACTTGGTCGAGCAGGTGGCCATCGTCTTATCGCAGCCCGGGTAAATCGTGAAGGTATCGCCCGCTTGCGGCACAAACGGCAGCGGAACCGGGAACGTCAGAACCGACGGCGAGCCATGCTTATAGGTGGCAACCGAGAAACTCTGGCCGTTGCCGGCGCCGCTGGTGAAGGCGATCACGCCCAGCGCGAAGTAATCGTCGGCCTGCGAAAGCCCAGCATTCACCTGGAACGCGGTCGAACCGGATGCCACGCTGCCGGTGACGGCAAAGGACGCCTTCGCCAGATGACAGCCGGGGATGCCGGCGGGCACCGTTACACCGCCATCGAACAACGTGTGGGAGCACCCGGTCTGAATGACCTTGATTGGCAGCTTGACATTGAGCAGCTCAGCGAGAGATTTGACGGTCCACTTCGCCTGTGTGCGCGTGACTAAATCGAGTGCTCCCAGCCGGCCGAGGAATCGCACGAACATTCCGATCTGGGTGAGCGCGGCATCCATGTACAGGCGGTTCACCTGCACGGTCGCTCCGCTCCAATCGCCTCTGCCAACTGTGGCCAGCAGCGGCGAGCCGTTGAGCAGGTCGCCGGGGCGCGCCGACACGATCAGTTCCATGGTGCCAACCTGAAAGCCAATCGTCTCGCTGATGGCGCCGCGCTGAAAGTTCGGGAAGCCGGCGTTGTAGGTGACGCCCAGCACTACAAGCGCCGTCTCCCAATCCGTGTACCGCAACACCGTCCCGTTCTTAAGCGTGATCGTGAACAGGTCCGCCAACACCATGACGGTGGCGGTTTCCAGCCAGGTGATCAGGTCGTTGCCGCCGATGTTGATGGGAGTCTTCATTCGGCCGCTCTGTCCTTTTCGTCACGCTGTTTTCGCGTGCGCACCCCGCTGAGGCACCCGCACACGCGCAGCTTGTCCTCGCTGATCTCTTGGCCGGTAACGTGACACGCCGAGCAGGCTTCGTCGGTCGCCGATTGCGACACGAAGGTTGTGAGCACCGGATGGAGAATCTGGCACTTCAAAAAAACGCCATGAGGGAAGAGCATTGTGGTTTGTTCTATTGATCAGCTTTGATACGGGCGATCACGTCGCGTATACCGACCAGTGCGTCCATCTCGCCGAGCAGCGCATACAATCCAGCGGCGCCAGGCTCTTGCTCGCTGCGGCACTCGAGGATCTGGTGGGCCCACATCAGCAGCTCGTCCAGCGGATCGATCTCGCCTATGTCTTCACCGTTATCAGGCTGAGAGCCTGCTGCTTGTGTTCCCAAAGAAACTTGAAGAACTGCCGGAATCCGAGGTCGTAGGACAAATTGCTGCGGCGCGAAGACGCTTCCGGGGTATTGAACCGGCAGCGCCACAGCGCCGTAAAATCGGCGGTGATTGCCGCCGCGGCGGCCGGAGCCGCGCCGAATGTCACGATGCCTTTCGCCACGGTGTAATCAGTCCCCTGCGTTTTCTTCGCCCCATTGACGTAGACCGTCGCGACCTGATTCAGCGGCTCTTGGCATATGTCGAGCAGTCCCATCACTGGCCGCACCAACTGAAACGCCGTGGTCGCTCCGTCTCCGGTACCGATCGGCTGGCCGACAATCTGCGAGTCGGCATCGTTGCCGGTTACGTCGGTCAGGTTGAACAGGAAGTCATCGAACGAGCCGCCCATCTGCCCGAAGAAGCTGAGCAGCTTCTCCATCTGCGTCTGGCCGTTCTCATCGCGCGTCGCCGGGTCAGTCCGCAGGACGACGTACTTCAACGCAATTTCCCAGCGCGGATACTGCCGGAACCGCGCGCGCACCTCCCGCCCGCTCTTCGATTCCTGATTGCCCGTCTCAAAGAGAGGGACGAGCGTGACTTCCCAGTCGAGCGAATTGTTCACCCGTGGGAAAAGTAGATTGCTCATGTTGGATTACCGCTTTTTGAACGTCTTGTTGTTGTCGAGGGCGCGTTGGATCACCGCTTCCACGTGCCGGGTGACCACCGTGCGGTGACGACTGAGAACATCGTCTAGCCCAGAGG
>JBOGLI010000554.1:0-2840 GCA_050746165.1 Terriglobales bacterium
CCATGGACGATATCAAGTTCATGACTGGCTTCAATATCGAGCCGGTGGTGGCGTCGGAGAGCTCGATTCTGGAGGGTATCGAGAAAGCTTACGGCCAGGCCGACGGGCACCAGGAAGACCTCGAATCAGTGATGGCATCCATGGCCGAGGGCGGCGACGCCGACGTCGAGTTGCAGGCGGAAGAGGCCGAAATGGGCCTTTCCGACCTGGAAAAGGCGGCCGACGAAGCGCCAATCGTCAAGCTGGTGAACCTGATCCTTACCGATGCCGTTAAGCGAGGCGCCAGCGACATCCACGTCGAGCCTTACGAAAAGGAATACCGCGTCCGCTTCCGCATTGACGGCATGCTGCAGACGATCATGTCGCCGCCGACGAAGTTGAAGGACGCGATCACGTCGCGCATCAAGATCATGGCGAAGCTGGACATCAGCGAAAAGCGCCTGCCGCAGGACGGACGCATCATGCTGAAGGTCAATCTTGGCGGCAGGAAAAAGCAGCTCGATTACCGCGTGAGCACGCTGCCGACGCTGTGGGGCGAGAAGATCGTCATGCGGTTGCTCGACAAGGAAAACCTGCGCCTCGACATGACCAAGCTGGGTTTCGAGCAGGAGTCGCTGACCAAGTTCGAGCGCGCGATCCTGAAGCCGTACGGGATGGTGCTGGTCACGGGCCCGACGGGGTCGGGCAAGACCAACACTCTTTATTCCGCCATCTCCCGGCTGAATCAGCCCGACACGAACATCATGACCGCCGAGGACCCGGTGGAGTTTCAGCTTGCGGGCGTCAACCAGGTGCAGATGAAGGAGTCGATCGGGCTGAACTTCGCGGCCGCGCTGCGCGCGTTCCTGCTGCAGTACCCGAACATCATCCTGGTGGGCGAGATTCGAGATTTTGAAACGGCTGAAATCGCCATCAAAGCCGCCCTTACCGGACACCTGGTGCTCTCGACGCTGCATACGAACGGTGCGCCGGACACGATTAGCCGGTTGATGAACATTGGCATCGAGCCATTCCTGGTGGCGACGTCGGTACACATGATCGTGGCGCAACGCCTGGTCCGCCGCGTCTGCGCCGAATGCAAGGAGGAAGTGGACCTGCCGCCGCAGGCGCTGGTCGAAGCCGGGTATTCGCCGGAAGAAGCCAAGACAGTGAAGATTTACAAGGGCAAGGGCTGCTCGGTATGCAATAACTCCGGGTACAAAGGCCGCTGCGGATTGTACGAAGTGATGGAAGTGGGCGACGAACTGCGCGAGTTGATCCTGGTGGGCGCCTCGGCACTGGAGTTGAAGAAGAAGGCGATCGAGCTCGGCATGATCACGCTGCGCCGCAGCGGATTGATCAAGGCCATGACGGGACAGACGACGCTGGAAGAAGTGGCGAGAGAAACGGTGCACTGAGGACGAGGGGCAAGGGGCACGGGACAAGGAAAGGCGAAGAATGGCAGCGACATTAAGCGATCTGTTGAAGAAACTGCTCGAACTGAGCGGAAGCGATCTGCACATCACGTTGAACTCGCCGCCGCAGGTGCGCGTGCATGGCCACCTGCAGCCGCTGGACATGCCGCCGTTGACCGCGGCTGAAACCAAGGCGCTGGCGTACAGCGTCATGACGGACGCGCAGAAGCACCGGTTTGAAGAAGACCTGGAATCTGACTTCAGCTTCGGCATGAAGGGCCTGGCCCGTTTCCGCGCCAACATTTTCAATCAACGAGGCGCTACCGCGGCCGTGTTCCGCGTGATTCCGTTCGAGATCAAGTCGTTCAACCAGTTGAACCTGCCGCCGGTCGTGGGCAGACTTTGCGACCGGCCGCGCGGGCTCATCCTGGTGACGGGTCCGACGGGCTCAGGAAAATCGACGACACTGGCGGCCATGATCGACAAGATCAATACCGACCGCCACGAGCACATCCTCACCGTTGAGGACCCGATCGAATTCGTGCACCAGCACAAGAACTGCCTGGTGAACCAGCGCGAGGTGCACAGCGACACGAAGGGATTCAGCAACGCGCTCCGCGCCGCTCTTCGGGAGGACCCCGACGTGGTGCTGATCGGCGAAATGCGCGACCTGGAGACCATTGAATCGGCGTTACGTATCGCCGAGACGGGTCACCTCACTTTCGGCACCTTGCACACCAACTCGGCTGCCAGCACGATTAACCGCGTGATAGACGTGTTCCCGTCGCACCAGCAGTCGCAGATTCGCGCCCAGCTCTCGTTGGTGCTGGAGGGGATCATGTGCCAGGCGCTGCTGCCGAAAGTGGGAGGGCAGGGCCGCGCGATGGCGATGGAAATCCTCATGCCCACGTCGGCGGTGCGGAACCTGATCCGCGAAGACAAGATCCACCAGGTGTACAGCGCCATGCAGTCGGGCGCCGAAAAATCAGGCATGCAGACGTTCAACCAGTCTCTGTCGACGCTGGTGCTGACGAAGCAGATCTCGCTGGAGATGGCGCTGCAGCGGTCTTCCATGCCGGACGAGTTGCAGGAAATGGTTAACCGCGGCGCCGGTGCGGTGGGTAAGCCGGGAATTGGAACGGCGGCGGGGCTGAGAAAGTAATTCCACAGGAGTAAACGGCCGGGCGCGAAGCCGGACCGGTTCGAAACGAGGTAGGCGATGCCAGTATTCACGTATTCGGGGACGGACGCCGGGGGCAAGAAGGTGGCCGCCGAGATCATTGCGCCGAACAAGCAGGTGGCCAAGGCGCAGCTCGCAAAACAGCGCGTGAACGTCAGCTCGATGAAGGAGAAGGGCAAGGAATTTGCCCTCCCGACCTTTGGCTCGAGCAAGGTGCCGACGAAGGACATCGCGATCTTCTTCCGGCAGTTCTCGGTCATGATCGA
>JBOGLI010000555.1:0-3960 GCA_050746165.1 Terriglobales bacterium
CTGCTGATGGCCTGGTTCTGGGCGTCTCGCTTCATCGACGGCTTTCGCGGCATGCCCAAGGTCGCCAACATCGCAGTGTGGCCCCGGCTGCCCTCAGCCGGGGCGACGACCGCGCCTCGAGTAACGATCGTCGTTCCCGCCCGCAACGATGGCGAAGCAGTACAGAGCGCTCTCTCTTCGCTACTCGCCCTCGACTACCCCAATTACGAAGTCATCGCCGTTGACGACCGCTCCACCGACTCCACCGGCGAACTCATCGACCAAATTGCTGCCCGTCAAAGCAGGGAAGTCCTCCGCGTTCTGCATGTGCGCGATCTTCCTCCCGGCTGGATGGGCAAGCAGCACGCCATGTGGCTGGCCGCACAGCAGGCCACAGGGAACTGGCTGCTCTTTACCGACGCTGACGTCCAGTTCCGTCCCGACGCGCTGCGGCGCGCGATCGCATACGCCGAGGAAACCCGTACCGATCATCTCGTTCTTTTCCCCTCGCACTCGCTGCATGGATTTGGCGAAAAGATCTTCATGGCCGGATTCCAGGTGCTATTCGCCCTCGGCCATCGCCCGTGGAAAGTGGACGACCCACGCTCCGCCGACTTCATGGGCCTCGGTCCGTTCAACATGATTCGCCGCAGCGCCTACGAGCAGATCGGTACCTGGGAAGCGCTCAAAATGGAAGTGATCGAGGACATGAAGCTAGGCAAACTGGTGAAACAGCACGGCCTCACCCAGCGCTGCGCCTTCGGTCCGGGCCTGCTCCCCTGGCGCTGGGGACGCGGCGCGCTCGGCCTCAGCCGCAATCTGACGAAAAATATGTTTTCCTTGCTTCAGTTCCGCTGGGGGAAATCCATTGGCGCGCTCCTCTTGCTGTTGGCGCTGAACTTCATCCCTATCGCCGGCGCAATCTGGGCGCCGCTATGGGCGAAGATTCCTTATGCCGTCGCGCTCGCCTCGATTGGCCTCATCTACGTCGGCATGAGCAGGCGGACGGAAGTCCCCTGGTGGACGTTTATCTTTTATCCGGTAAGCGCGTTGATGATGGCCAGCACTCTATTGCGCTCCATGTTGCACGCCGCCCGTCATCGCGGCGTGATCTGGCGTGGCACCTGGTATTCGCTGGAGGAACTTCGCAAAGGCTGGGTCTGACTTGCCAACTCCTAACGACTAACTCCTAACTACTTCTTTTTCGCCTCTCCCGCGCTATACCGGCCCTTCTTCTCGACGTCATAGGTTTTCGGCAACGGCGGAATCTTGGCGGCCTCGCCCTTCAGTTGCTTCACGTCGCGCAGAATCATTTCCGTCCGGCCACGATAGGTCGTGACCTTCCCGTAAATCTCGATGTCTTTGCCGTTCAGTTCCTTAACGTCTCCCACGTCCTTCAGATTGCTGGCGAACACCACGACGGAAAACGCGCACGTCTTGTAATCGTCACAGAAATTCAGATACTTCGACCCGCCACGGCTCTCGCCGATGTTGACCACCTTCCCTCTGACGCAGCGCGATTCGCCCACATGCTGCGGCGCCTCGGTAAACGCAATGCACTCCGCCCCCGCCGTCGCGCAGAACAGAAGAACGATCGTAGTGAGTCTCATCATTGCCACGTCCCTTGTCCCTTGTCCCGTGTCCCTATTTCGTCGGCTCCATCTGCAGCGCATTATTGAATTTGTTGAAGTAATTGAACAGCCCGATCGCCGACGCCAGCTCCACCACTTCTCCCTCGTCGAAGTGCTCGCGCAGTTGCGCCCAGAGCGCCTCATCGACGTTGTTCGAATCCAGCGTCATGCGCTCCGCGAACCGCAGCGCCGTCTTTTCCTTCGCATCGAGATCCGAGCGATTTTCAAAATTCGCCAGATCGTTCAGCAACTCCCGCTTGTATCCCAGGCGCTCTGCCAGAGCGCTATGTGACGACAGTCAATACTCGCAGTGGTTGATCTGGCTCACCCGCACCACGCAGAGCTCTTTCAGCTTCGCCGGCACCGTGCCGGTATTCATCACCGTGCGGAAATGCGCGATCATCGTCCGCAAGTATTCGGGACGGTGCGCCACCGTCCGGAACATGTTTGGGATGTTGCCGCGTTCCTGCAGGTACTTATCGAAAATTTCGCCGGTCGATGGATCGACCTCACCCGGTCCCAGCCGCCGTATGCGCATAACGCCTCCGGAAACCGATCAGTGTACCGCGACGGTGAACGATCACAACGGGGAACAGGGAAGAACAGAATCTCCCGGATGCGGCTGTGCCGCACCCGGGACCAAGACTGTAAGTCTTCAGGGCAGGAGAAAACGGGGCAGCTTACTTGCCGAAGGAAGCCACGGCGGCTGCCTCGTCATCCTTGATGTCGAACACGGTGTACAGCTTCGTGATCTGCAGCAGGTCATGGACCTTCTTGGTCAGGTTGAGGAGTTTCAACTCGCCTCCGCCGTTGCGCACGGTCGTATAGGCGCTGACCAGTTCGCCGATCCCGGAGCTGTCGATGTAAGTCACGTCTCCCAGGTTCAGCAGGATGCTCTTGTTTCCCTTGGCCAGCAGATCGCGGACCAGGTCACGCAGCACAACGCTGCCCTCCCCCAGGGTAATACGGCCGCTCAGGTCCACGATGGTGATTCCGTCCACCTGGCGGGTGCTGGATTTCATCGTCACTTGGTCTCCTCCTTGCCCTCGGCGCTTGCGCCTTGGACATTCTTTGTCATCATAATTTCGGTCCCCGGCTCCAGGTTACGAATCTGCACGTCGTCCATGAAAGCGCGGATTAAAAAAATACCACGGCCCGATTGCTTGAGCAGGTTTTCCGGCGCCAGCGGATCGGGAATCTTCTTCGGATCGAGCCCTTGGCCCTGATCGCTTACCGTGATCACCAGCGCTTTGCCGGTGTTCTCCAGCTGCACGATCATCTTCTTGTTCGGATCGTAATGATTGCCGTGTAGCACCGCGTTGACGGCTGCTTCGCGCACCGCCATCGAAATGCGGTTCATCGTCTCTTCGTCGAATCCCAGCTTCGACGCGAACTCCGTCGCCACCTCTTCGGCGCGGTTGACGCTGTCGAGACTCGAATCCAGGGTATGTGAGACCCGCATCGCGGTCATGTCGCTCATCGTCGGTTGCGCTCAGCGCCGCCCTACGCCCATTGGTTGGGAATCGGTAGTTTGCCCTTTGCACCTCGATTGTGTCAATCACAACCACTCACCGCTCGAGCGTTTCTGGTTTTGCGGTTGCTTTGAAGGGGCGCGGCTTCAGCCGCGCCGTAGAACTCTTAATTTTTGTCATTTCGAGTGCGCCGCGGCGGACTCGGAATCTGCTTTTGCGATTTCTTCAGCAACCTGTTCGACCGTGCGGTTCAAGATCGCCCTCAATGTTCGCTTTCGGGTTGGTTTTCATTGGCCGTGACGTTATCCTGACTTTTGGCCGATCGCCCGATCACCCGATCGCCAGATCACCAGTTGCCTTGATGAATTTCGCGCTCACAGAGCTGTTGAAGGTCCCAGTGTACGAGCCCGGCGGTCACACCGCCGGCCGCGTGCGCGAGGTCGCCTTCTGCCCGCAGGACGATCCCTCCCACGTCTCCGCCCTTGTCGTTCGCACCAAGGATGGAGACCGCCTGCTGGGACTCAGCCAGATTGAATCCATCAACGGGGGCATCAAGACCCGCACCGAGCCTTCGCAATGGCCGCCCTTCGTCGGTTCAGAAGGCATGATCCTGCTCACCCGCGACCTGCTCGACCAGCAGATCATCGACGTCCACGGCCGCAAGGTCGTGCGCGTCAACGATGTCGATCTCAGCGACGAAGCAGCCAATGGCCACGTCGCGCTTCGCGTCTCCTCCGTCGATGTCGGCGCGCGCGGCGCGGTGCGCAGGTTGCTTCATGGCGTCGTGCCGCTCGGAGCGCTGCGCTCGCTTCTCGGCAGGATTCCCCAGAGGAATATCCCGTGGGAATTCGTTGACCTGATCGAAACCGATCCTGCCC
>JBOGLI010000556.1:0-3194 GCA_050746165.1 Terriglobales bacterium
ACCACGCACCAGGTCGAGGAGATCGAGCGCATTCTGACGGACGTGCTGTTCATCGATCGCGGCCGCATCGTTTTCTCCCGCACGATGTAAGAGATCGAGTCTCGCTATGCCGAGCTGACCGTCCGCCCCGATCAGCTTCCTGCCGCCCGCGCTCTCAAACCCATCGCCGAGCGCAACGGGCTTGGCCGCAGCATGCTCCTGTTCGACCGTGGCGATCGCCAGGCGCTCGCTGAACTTGGCGAGGTTCGCACGCCCGGCATCGCCGACCTCTTCGTTGCCATCGTTGGCGAGGCCGCGCCTCATGCGGAAGGAGCCGCCCAATGAGCACCGTCGCCAACGTTCCCGCTGCGGGTGTCTCAACAACACAACCGATTTCTGCCGTGCGCCGCCGCTTCTACTGGTCGGTTCGGCGCGAGCTATGGGAAAACCGTTACGTTTATATCGCCCCGCTGGTGGCCGGGGCGGTGTTTCTGCTCGGCTTCGTCATCAGCCTGCTGGACCTCATCCCGTCGATGCGTGCTGCAGCTGCACCCGCCGCTGCGGGACATCTGCGGGCGGTCGCCATGGGACCATACGACTTTGCCGCTGCCCTGTTGATGCTCACGACCATCCTTGTTGGCGCCTTCTACTCGATCGAAGCGCTTTACGGCGAGCGTCGCGACCGCAGCATTCTGTTCTGGAAGTCGATGCCCGTCTCCGACTGGACGACCGTTCTGTCCAAAGCCGCAATTCCGATGCTGCTGCTGCCGCTGTTCGGGTTCGCAGCCGCGTTCCTGACGCATGTGGCGATGGCTGTCTTCAGCGTCGCGATTACGTCCGCGAACAGCGTTGCCGTATTGCCGGGCACGGAATTTTTCCGGATGGAGCTGCTGATGCTCTACCACTTCATTACCGTCCACGCGCTTTGGCCCGCCCCCATCTTTGCGTGGTTCCTGCTGGTGTCGGCGTGGTCGCGTCGCGCTCCTTTTCTGTGGGCGGTCCTGCCACCGGTGGTGGTCTGCGCGCTGGAGAAGGTCGCGTTCAACACCACGTATCTGACGCACGCGATAGGCGGCCGGCTCTTCGGCGAAGGCGCGCCCGCAGCGGCAGCAATGTCGAATTACTTCCCGACCAACCCCGGCGCCCACATGACACCCGGTGCGTACCTGGCGAGCTTCGGCCTTTGGGCCGGACTGGCTATCAGCGCGATGTTTCTCTTCGCGGCTGCGCGCCTCCGTCGCGAACAAGACGCCTAGTACGTTCCCCGCCATTTCCGCCGCCGGATGAATTACTATCTTCTGTCCCCAAAGTGCTGAGTGCCGAGTGCTCAGTGCTGAGCGTCTGGAGCAGTGTTCACTCGGCACTAAGCACTCAGCACTAAGCACTTTTATGACGGCATCCTTGGAGATCAAGAACAAACGAGTCCTGGTGGTTGGGCTCGGCAAATCGGGCGTGGCCTCCGCCCTGTTTCTGCACGACCACGGCGCGCGTGTCACCGTCTCCGACTCCAAGCAGGAAGAGCACCTCCGTAACGAGATTCCCAAGCTCCTCGACATGGGAATCGCGGTCGAAACCGGCGGCCACGGCGAGCGCACCTTCCGCCAGCAGGACCTGATCGTTGTCAGCCCGGGCGTGCCCACCAACACCGAGCCGCTCAAGCAGGCGCGCGCGCTTGGCATTCCCGTCATCGGCGAAATCGAACTGGCCTCGCGCTTCCTGAAGGGCCGCATCATCGCCATCACCGGCTCGAACGGCAAGACCACCACCACCGCGCTGGCCGGTGAGGTCGTGGGCTGGGGCGGACGGGAGGTGCAGGTCGGCGGCAACATCGGCACGCCCGCGATTTTTCTCGTTGCTGATTCTACCGACGACACTTACAACGTCCTCGAAGTCTCCAGCTTCCAGCTCGAAACCATCCAGAGCTTCCGGCCTTACGTGGCGGTCGTGCTTAACATCAGCCCCGACCACCTCGATCGCCACGGCAGCATGGAAGCCTACACGGCCGCCAAGCGCCGCATCTTCGAGAACCAGAAGCCCGACGATTTCGCCGTCCTCAACGCCGACGATCCCACCTGCGTGCAGATGGCCGAGGGCATCCAGCCGCGGATTTACTGGTTCAGCCGCAAGAAAGAAATGGACCTCGGCGCGTTCGTGCGCGGCGACCGCATCCTCCTGCGCGACGACTCCGGCGAGCACGATGTGATGCCCGTCTCCGAGATCCCGCTCAAGGGCGCGCACAATCTCGAGAACGTGCTGGCGGCGGTCTGCATCGGCGGCATCACCCAGACCGAGCCCGGTCGCATTCGCAATGCGGTCAAGGAGTTCAAGGCGGTCGAGCACCGGCTGGAATTCGTCGCCACCGTGAACGGCGTCGATTACTACAACGACTCCAAGGCGACCAACGTTGACGCAACCATCAAGGCCCTTGAATCGTTCCCGGCAAACATCCACATCATCCTCGGCGGCAAGGACAAGGGCGCGCCTTACACGCCCCTGGTTCCGCTGCTGAAAGAGCGTGCCAAGCGCGTGTACACCATCGGCGCCGCGGCAGCGAAGATAGAAGAAGAGATCTCCGGCGCCGTGCCCATCGTGCAGGCTGGAACGCTCGATATTGCCCTGCGCCGCGCCGCGGAAGCAGCGATCGCCGGCGATGTCGTGGTACTCGCACCCGCCTGCGCCAGCTTCGACCAGTTCGACAACTACGAACACCGCGGCCGCGTCTTCAAGGAACTGGTGCAGGAACTGGCGGCGAAAAAGGTCGGGCAGAGCTAAATCATTTCTGATTTCTGATTTCTGATTTCCGTAGCACTGGCGTCCCGCCGGTCACGCAGAACCCGAACCTACGGCTACACCCAGCCGGCAGTTTTGGCTCGCGGCCAGCGGGTTTATGGGATAACTCTCCTCGCAATAGCTGAAGCATAAGTACCCACTCACTCTCTCCGTCCCTTTAGAATCAAAGGGTTGGACGCCTCCAACCCGGGTTTCCCAAGAGTTTGGCTGGGTTCTCCCAAGAGTCCCAAGACATTTTGTTGTCAAAGAGCAAATGCCCGCCGGTAAGGGCAGGCATTTCAGAGACAAATAGTCCCTCGCGCCTAAGCGCACGTGATGAGAATAGAGGGTGGGCGCGGCGCTGTCTGTGAGGCAGGTCACGGATGAGGGTGACGAGATATTTGGAGGCGTCGCAAGAAAGGATGTGTCGTCCGGCGGGCGAGGGC
>JBOGLI010000557.1:0-7614 GCA_050746165.1 Terriglobales bacterium
AAGATTGGGAAGAAACGGATATGGTGGGGATAGATTCACCCACACATCGCGCCAGAGGTCTGGTGAGAGTGAAAGTGCGTAGAGGCGCGATGTGTGGGGCACCCAGGTACTTCCCTTGTCACACACATCCGTGCTGTACCTCACAGACACCGCTCCTCCCGCCCGCTATTCTCATCTTTCGCGCCGAGGCGTGAGAGGGGTTGTGTCTCTACACTGCCCCAGTTAGCTCTTTGATAACTTCGGCTACCGCGCCAGCTGCGCGCGTCGCCTGTGGACGCCCTTGGACGCGCCCTTGGAAACCCCGCGCCATTTGCTGGATTCCTTGTAAAACAGGGGAGGGGGTGGGGTACGGGATGAGGTTTACCGGAAAGTAATCTCCGCGTCCTCCGCGGCGGACGGCGCGTGTGTCGTCCCTGGCGGGACTCGATCGGGTTGCGCGCCTGAACCCGGGACTTACGTCCCGGGCTGGATTCTGGTGGCGTGCAAATTGTCGGGCCGTGCCTCCGGCACTTTGGCGGGTTGGGCGCGGCGTACCCAGGACTTCGTCCTGGGCTACCAGCGAACCGTCGCTCCGCGACTTAATGACCATCGCTCCGCGTGCCGCGTGCCTCGTCCCTCGTGCCTCGAGCCTCGTCCCTGAAGTGCGAAATGATCGCTTCCGCCTGCGGCCTGGTTACCACTGCCGTTAGTGCGGCTTCGGTTGCCTGCGACACGGCCCGCGCGCTGCCGAAATGTTCCAGGAGTCGCCGGCGGGTGGCGTCGCCGATGCCGGGGATATCGAGCAGCTCCGACGATCGTTCGCGGATTTCGCGGCGCTTGCGATGGAAGGTTACGGCGAACCGGTGGGCCTCGTCTCTAATCATCTGGATCAGGTGCAGCACCGGGTTGTGGTGGTCGAGAACGATGGGCTCGTCCTCCTGGCCGTGGACGTAGATGATTTCCTCGCGCTTGGCGATCGAGGCCAGCGGCTGGGCGGTGATCTCCAGCGACTCGAGCGCTTCGGCGGCGGCGTGAAGCTGGCCGAGGCCGCCGTCGATGAGAATTAAAGACGGCATGCGGCTTTCGGCTTTCGGCTCTCGGGTGTCGGGTGTCAGGTTCGGGGTGTCAGGTGTCGGGCCGTCCCTACGGGACTCGGAAAGCTCGACAGGCCCGTTTCCCAGGACTTCGTCCTGGGCTACCAGCGAGTCGTCCCTTCGGGACTGGTCGACCAACTGATCGGCGACTGCTGACCGCGTGCTGCCAGCTGATCGCTGATTGCTGACTGCTGATTGCTGACTGCTGTCCCGCCCGAGGACGCGCGAGTAGCGCCGCGTTACCACTTCGCGCATGGAGGCGAAGTCGTCGACGCCCTCAACCGTTCGGATGATGAACTTGCGGTAATCCGATTTCTTCATGCGTCCGTCTTCCCACACGACCATGGACGCGACGGTCTCGGCGCCCTGGATGTGCGAGATGTCGAAGCACTCGATGCGGCGCGGAGGCTCGGGCAGATCGAGCGCCTGCTGCACGGCTTCGGCGATGATGCGCGCGTTGGGCTTCATTACGCGGAAGCGCTGGTCGTAGGAGGCGCGGGCGTTGTTGCCGGCCAGGTCCATCAGCGCCAGCTTCTCGCCGCGGCGCGGAACGCGGATCTCGACGCGATGTCCGGCCTGTTCGGCGAGCAGGTCGGACAAGGATTCGCGCTCGTCGAAATCGACGGGTACGAAGATTTCCGCGGGAACGTATTGCTGGCCGATGTAGAGCTGGGAGAGCAGGGCGGAGAAAAAAGCGCCTGGAGAAAAAGTATTAAGTAATGAGTAATGAGTAATAAGTCCGTCGGGCGCGTGGTCGGAATCAGAACTCTGACGCTTATTACTTATTACTTGATACTCATTACTTGTTGTAAGCGCGTCCTCCGGAATGTCTTCCCAAAAGAACTCGCGGCGATCGAGCACGCGGCCGTTGCGGACGTGGAACAGGTTCACGGCGATCATGCCGTTTTCGTAGTGGTAGCCGAACACGTCGGTGTCGGCGCCCTCGGCGGCGGCGATGCGCTGCTTCTGCTGCAGCAGCTCGACGGTCGAGATCAGGTCGCGGTACTTGGCGGCCAGCTCGTACTGCTCGCGCCCGGCGGCGGCGGTCATGCGGTCGGTTAACGACCGGGTTAGCTCCGTCTGTCGGCCCTCGAGGAAGAGGCGAACGTCTTTGACCGCTTCGGCATACGTTTCCGGCGTAGTGAGGCCTTCGACGCAGGGGCCGAGGCAGCGTCCGATATGGAACTGCAGGCAGGGACGCGGATGGTAGCGGCGCAGGTCGATCTTGCAGCTCGGGATGAGGAAGTGCCGGTGAATGAGATCGGCGATGCGGTAGGCGAGCGAGGCAGGGAAGTACGGGCCGTAGTAAACGCTGCCGTCTTTGCGCAGCCGGCGCGTGACGTACACGCGCGGAAAGCGCTCGCCCAACGTGAGCTTTACGTAGGGATAAGTTTTGTCGTCGCGCAGCAGGATGTTGAAACGCGGCTTGCGCTGCTTGATGAAGTTGTTCTCAAGCGCGAGCGCTTCCTTCTCGTTGTCGACGACGATGTACTCCACGTCGACGGCCTCGCGGAGCAGGGAACCGGTTTTGGCGTCCTCGGCGCGGCCCTCGACGAAGTAGCTGCGGACGCGCGCGCGCAGGTTCTTCGCTTTGCCGACGTAAATCACCTCGCCTTCGGCGTTCTTGTAGAGATACACGCCGGGCGAGGTCGGGAGAGTGCGGATTTTCTGGGCGAGATCCACGATTGCAGTTGGCGACGAACCAGTAATAAGTAATGAGTAATAAGTATCGAGAACGGAGCGGCGGCCGAGATCGGCCACTCATTACTCATTACTCAATACTTATTACTTCCGGTAAAAATTCTACGCCGGGGGCGGGGATTGCTTGGATTAAGGTCTCGGAAGCGAACTCGGCCCGGCGATAAGTACTGGTAATTAGACGACTTAGAGGCGGTATTCGATTCAGGCGGAATGGCACGCGCGTTGCTCTAGTAAGGGCAGGCCGGAAGCGGCCGAAAGTTTTCGCGGTCCCACCCTCCGGCAAAACCGGCCGGAAGGGTGGGCCACCCAGGACAAGGAGTTTCCCCCATGAACCGAATCGCAGTGGTCGCCCTGACAGTGGCAACGACGCTCCCATTCACGGTCGGGTGCGCGACCAAAAAGTACGTCCGCAACCAGACGCAGCCGGTGGTCAACAAGACCAATGAACTTGATGACCTGACGGCGAAAAACAGCAAAGATATCCGTGACGTGGACCAGCGCGCGCAGCAGGGCATCCAGGGCGTGATGACGAAGGCAGGCCAGGCCGACGAGAAGGCCGCGGCTGCGGGCCAGTCGGCGCAGCAGGCGCAGCAGATGGCGACGCAGGTTTCGACCCAGGCCAACCAGCTCACGACCACGGTCGCCAACCTGGACAACTACAAGACGATGGCGGAAGCCTCGGTACACTTCGGCTTCGATCATTACAACCTGTCGACGAAGGCGAAGGACGCGCTCGACCAACTGGCGTCGCAACTGCAGTCGGCGAAGCACTTCATCGTGGTGGTAGACGGGAATACGGATTCCGTAGGCAACGCTCAGTACAACTACGTGCTGAGCAAGCGGCGCGCCGATGCGGTGATCAGCTACATGGAAGCGAAATACGCGATTCCTGCGCACCAGATCTACATCATCGGGATGGGCGAGGATAAGCCGGCGGACAGCAACAAGAGCTCCAAGGGCCGCGCCGAGAACCGTCGCGTTGACGTCCGCCTGATGACCAACATGGAGCAGGAACAGACGGCGAGCACCAACGCGCCGCAACAGTAACAGGTTTTCATAAGCTTCCCTCCCCCCGGGAAGTACGCGAGAAGCGGGCCGCCGAGCCAATCGGCGGCCTGTTTCTTTTTTAAGGCTCAAGGCGCAGGGCTCATGGGAATGGGAGATGTTCGGCCCCGACGCCCTGAACCATGCGCCATATGCCATGAGCCATGGTTGGTACACTTCCCCCGTGCCGTCGCTGGACTTCTTCATCGGCAAAGGTGGCGTGGGCAAGACCACGGTCTCGTCGGCGTACGCGTGCTGGCGCGCGGCGCAAGGCGGACGCGTGCTGCTGCTGTCGACCGATCCGGCACATTCGCTGTTCGACGTATTCGAGTTGAGCTCGTCGCGGGAACGGCAGCGGGTGAAAGTCGGCGGTCGCGCGTTGGATGTCTGGCAACTGCGGGCGGAACGGCAGTTCCGCGAGTTCCTGGATTCGTATCGCGACGCGGTGCTGGACGTCCTCGCCGCGGGAACGATCTTCTCGCGGGAGGAGGTCGCGCCATTGCTGGAGACGACGATTCCGGGAATGGCGGAGGTGTCGGCGCTGCTGGTGCTGGCCGACCTGCTCGGCGGGCGCGAGTACGACCGCATCGTGGTGGACACGGCGCCACTGGGTCACACGCTGCGGCTGTTCGAACTTCCCGATTCATTTCTCAAGCTACTCAGATTTCTGGATGTCGCCGCCAGCCGCGACCGGATCCTGGCGCAGCGTTTTGCCGGCGCGAACATCGCGGGACCCGCGTTTCTGCGGGAATGGGAGAAGCGGGCGGCGGGAATACGCGAGGCATTGGCCGGCCGTGAGAGTCGGATCGTGCTCGTCACCACGGCGGAAGCGTTTGCGCTGAATGAATCGGTGCGGGCGAAGAAGGCCTTGGCGGAAATGGATCCGCCGCTGCGAGTGGGAGAGATCGTGCTGAACCGGGCAACACCCACCCTCCGCCAAAACCGGGCGGAAGGGTGGGCCACCCACGAGTGCCCGAGATGCGCGACGGAAGCGAAGAGGACCGAACACGCCGAGGATTTCCTGCAACGGAATTTCTCGCGGACGAAGATTCTGATGGCCGAAGATGCGGGCGCGCCGATCGCGGGGACAGCGTCGCTGCTGGCTTTCGGCGAGCATGTCTTCGAAGGCACGGAGTTGCGGCTGGCGGTGAAAGCGCCCAAGGTGCCGGAGATCGGATTCGAGCAGGAGGCGTGGCCCGAGCCGGATACTGCGCTTTCATTGACGATCGGAAAAGGCGGAGTGGGGAAGACGACGATTTCGGCGGGGTTGGGATTTGTCGCGAGGAATTCCCACCCTAGCCAAAATCGGGCTAGGGTGGGCCACGCCACGGCTAGGGTGGGCCACCCGGTCACGATTTGTTCGACGGATCCGGCGCCGTCGCTGGATGACGTATTCGGGGAGAATGTCGGGGACGAACCCGTTTCCGTGCTGGGTGACGGAGGGCTGCGCGCGATGGAGATCGATGCGGCGGCGCAATTCCGGCGGTGGGCGCAGAAGATCAAGGAAAACGTTGCGGATGCGCTGGGCGGAAGTGCCGGCGGGCTGCACGTGGATCTCAGCTTCGAGCGTGAAATGATCACCGCGCTGCTGGACATGGCGCCGCCGGGAATGGACGAGCTGTCGGCGACGTTTCGGATCTTGGATTTGCTGGAAGATTCCGCGTCGGACCGGATGAGGGCAGCCGGTCCCACACGGGTGATTATCGACATGGCGCCTACCGGGCATGCGCTGGAGTTGCTGCGGATGCCGGAGCGCATCCAACTCTGGGCGCGGCTGATTCTGCGGGCGCTGGCGCCGCACCGGCAATTGCGCATGGCGCAGGATGCGGCGGTCGAGGTGGCGAAAGTCGGACAGGATGCGCGGCGATTGGCTGGTGTGTTGCGGGATCCAAAAGAGTCCTGCGTCTATGTCGTCATGCTGGCGGAACCGCTGCCGGACCGCGAGACGGCGCGGCTGATTCGCGATCTCGATGGACTCGGGGTGCACCGCGGGCCGACCATGGTGAATCGAGTATTGCTGCAGGGCGGCGGGCGGTGTCGACGCTGCGAAACGCGGGCACGCTTCCAAATGGCGACCTTGGGGCGACTGCGGCAGCAGGGTTTCGGTACACTGTTGGCCCTGCCGGAGGAAGCGGCGCCGGTCGCGGGTGCGGCGGCATTGCGGAAGTTCACGAGAAAGTTATGGCGAATCGTATAGGGAAGAAAAAGACGAAGAGGCCAGAGCTAAAGCGCGCTGGATCTGGCGCTCGTGTCGCCGGGCTGAAGCCCGGCGCTTCCACCAGTTCGCGAGTGACACGAAAGAAAAAGATCAGCGCAGAGAACGCAGAGGGGCGGAGGACGCAGAGCGATCAGAAACAGTTGCTCTACCTGTACGGCATTAGCGAGAACAACCCCACTCTCCGCCAAAAGAAGGCGGAAGGGTGGGGCACCCAAATCGAGGGAGTGGATGGGCGCGCGCGAGTGGACACGATCGAATGTGGCGGGCTGGTGTGCTGGGTGAGCCGCGTCGATGCGCGGGAATTCGGCGAGGAGCTGCAAAAGCGGATGGAGAACCTGGATTGGCTGGCGGGGGCGAGCGTTCGTCATCAGCGAGCGGTTGGGGCCATCCACGAGAAGATCACAGTGCTGCCGGCGCGCTTCGCGACATTGTTCCTCTCGCAGCAGACGCTGGCCGCGCACGTGAAAGACAGCATGGCGCAAATCCGGCGGGACCTCGCGCGGGTTGACGGCGCGGATGAGTACGGGATGAAGATCTTTGCAGCGCCGCAAGCGGAGGTGGCGACGCCGGCGGGGAGTTCGGGGCGCGATTACCTGACGCGAAAGTCGTTCCTGCTGCAACAGGCGAACACGCCGAAGATGACGCCCGAAGTGGAATCATTCGTAAAAGGGTTGAGCGGAATCGCCTCGGAGACAGCGCCGGGCGGCAGCGTCAGCGGCGGACAGCGCAACCTGGTGTGGCAGGGCTCGTTCCTGGTGGAGAGGAGGGCGCGCAAGCGGCTTGAATCGGCTCTGGCGTCGTTTCGAGGGCGGGCAAGTGGATTTCGCGTCGAATGTACCGGGCCATGGCCGCCCTATTCGTTCATCGCCGTCAAGGCGGAGAAGCGATGACCGCCGACAGTGTCACCATCCTCGGCGGCGGCGACGAGAACGATTACTCGCTGCTCGACATCCTGGATCACGTGCTGAATGCGGGCGTGGTGATCCACGGGAGCGTGGTGATTTCGCTGGGCGGGGTGGACCTGGTGTACCTCGGGCTGAATGCGGTGCTGACTTCGGTGGAGACGGCGCTGAAACACCGAGTAAAAGTAATAAGTAATAAGTAATGAGTATTTAGCGAGCAGCAGACGTTCGACATGTCGCTCCTTTTATATTGTGTCGCGCCGGAAGCGGTGGGGGAGACGGGCGCGCGCGGCGTCGGTGGGTCGGCGGTCGGCAGCGAAGTGCGCGACGGATTGAGGTATTTCCTGTCAGAGGCAAACGAGGGGTCGACCGATTTAGCGGTGGCTGCGCGAGAGGTACTGGGTGTGATACAAGACGTGTTCTCGCGCGGGCCGGTATTGCCGTTTCGCTATCCGACGATATTGAAAGATGAATTGGAGCTGAACAAGCTGGCGGCGGAGCGGGGAACAGCGTTCGCGCAGTTTCTCGCGTGGGTGGGGCAGCGGGTGCAGATGGATGTGCGGATCATGCGGGAAGAAACAAAAGGTCCCTCGGCTGCGGCGGCCAAAAGCGGGCCGCCTGCGCTCGGGATGACCGACACCAGCGGTAGAGTGACCGGCGAGACGCCAGTGCTACG
>JBOGLI010000558.1:0-3666 GCA_050746165.1 Terriglobales bacterium
GCATCTTGTTCAGCAACCAGAGCCCTTCGGATTCAATGTTGACGTTGAAATATGGAATTACGATCAGGGCAATCACGACGAGCGTGGGAATCAGTACTCCGGCCACAACCGGAGGAAAGTAGTGCAGGAGTTCCTGCAGGCCGAGAAAGTACCAGGGCGCCTTGGCCGGATTAGGAGTGTGCATCGGGTCGGCGAGCCCTTCCAGCGGAGCATTCCAGGCCAGCGATACACAGACGAGCACAATGGCGAGAGCTTCGATGGCGACGGCGATCCGGAAAAATACTTCCGGGTAGGTCAGCACGCGCTCTTCGTCGCGGACCTGCACGGCCGGCGAAGTTCGGCGAGTGATGAAGGCAACGCGCACGGGCGACTTGCGCGCGTTGGAGTCCATCGTCGCGACGAAGTCTTTGTCGCTCATTTGACCTCCTTTTGCGGAGTCCCTGCATAGAGGCCGCCGTCCTTGCGAATGCGCCAGAAGTGAACGGCGATGAACACAACTGCGGTCAGCGGCAGGATCACGCAGTGCAACACGTAAAACCGAAGCAGCGCATTGGCATTAACCAGGTGCCCGCCCAGCATGAGGAAGCGGATCTTCGCCCCCAACACCGGGACTGCCGACGCGATGTTGCTGCCCACGGTGACCGCCCAGTACGAGAGTTGGTCCCACGGCAACAGATAACCGGTGTAGCTGAGCAGCAACGTGATGAGCAGCAGGATGACGCCGATCACCCAATTGAACTCGCGCGGCGGACGATAGGCGCCGCGGTAGAAGACGCGGAACATGTGCGCGAACACCAGGAACACCATCGCGTGCGCCGACCAGCGATGCAGGTTGCGCAGGAAGACGCCCGAGGAAACCACGAACTGCAGGTCTTTCATGTCGGCATACGCCTGCGGCACCGACGGGTGGTAATAGAGCATCAGCAGAATGCCGGTGATGACCAGGATCAGGAATGTTCCGAAGGTCAGCGCGCCCAGGTACCAGGTGACGCCGATATCGAGCGAGCGGCGGCGCGCCTTCGCGGAGAACAGGTGGAGAAACACGTTTTGCTGGATGGCGAGCACGTCGTGCAGGCGCGTGCCGCCCCGGCCGCTGCGAAAGATCGAGCGCCATACGCGCGTCTTTCGCGCTTCTTCGACGTAGGTGTCCACTGTATTTGGCATCGCTATACCTTCACCAGTTGTCGTGCAGAGAGCGGAGCGGAGCGGTCCACCATGAGGTCACCGTCTTCGCTGAGCCACATGCGGAGCCAGGGCAGAGGCCGGGGAGCGGGTCCTGCGACCTTGGTCCCGTCGCGCGAGAACTTGCTGCCGTGGCAGGGGCAGGCGATCAGCCCCAGTTCGGGCTTCCACGCCGTCAGGCAGCCCAGGTGCGTGCAGGTGGCTTGCAGCGAGTAATAGCCTTGCGGGCTGTTGATGATGAAGACTGCAGTGGCGGGATCGAGCGTAACCGAGTCGGGCGGATACTGGTCCGGCTTCCCGGCATTCACCACCGGAGAAGGTTCGTAGAGCACATTCGGGGAGAGAAACTGGTATCCGAACGCGGCTGTCCCCGCCGCGGCAACTGCAACCGAGGCCATGCCTACTTTGACAAAGAATTGCCTCCGGTCCAGCCCAGCTTCCTTGAACTTATCGTTTTCCGACATAACTCTCCTTCACTTCGCCGCCGTTCCGGTGGCCGCCTGCTTCAGGTCCATGGCTTGCAGCGGGATGAGCCCACTCGACTCCGCCGAAACGAAATGGAAAGCTTCCATGGTGATGGTGCTGGCGGGGCAACGCATGGCGCACAGGCCGCAGCGGATGCAGCGGGTTTCGTCCTTGATCATGGCCGAGCCGGTGATGACGCCGAGTTCCTCGGCGGCGACGTCGTTCAACTCGACGCCAAACAGTTGCGGCTGATCGCGCATCGCATCCATGACGCCCGGCTCGAATTCAATGCGGTCGAGCGAAACGAGGCTGAGGCAACTCTCCGGGCAGACGTCGATGCACCCACCGCACAGCACGCACTCCGTGCCATCCTGCGGATTGCCTTCGAATACGGTGTTGATCCAGCAACGCAGGCAGCGGCGCGCCTCCTCTATTGCCGTCGTCTCGTCAAACCCGATCTCGACTTCGGTAACGCCAGTGCGTCGCTCTAGCGGCAGCATCGGTATGGTTGGGCGCGCGATGTCCATGAAGTCGGCGAACATGCGGTGGCGATCGAGGACCTCGACTTCAATCACCGGCTCGGGGTGTTTGCGGCCACGAAGGTATTCGTCGATGGCGATGGCGGCGCGCTTGCCGTCGCCCACGCTGTCGATGATCAGCCGCGGGCCAAACACGCAGTCACCGCCGGCGAAGACGCCGGGCGCGCTGGTCATCAACGTTTCCCGCGTCACGGCAATTAACCCACGCGGGGAAATCTGCACGCCATCTTCCGGGCGCAGGAAGTCCAAATTTGCCGCCTGGCCGATGGCCATGATGATGGTGTCGCAATTGAGCACCTTCTCGCTGTTCTCGTGGAAGGCAGGATTGAAGCGGCCCGTCTGGTCGAATACCCACTTGGTGTCCAGCGTCTCCAAGCCAGTAACCTTACCGTCGCGTCCGAGAATGCGTTTCGGTCCGAGGCCGGGATGCATGAGGATGCCTTCCGATTCCGCCTCTTCGATCTCTTCCAGCGCGGCCGGCATCTCGTGGCGCTTTTCCAGGCAGACGAGGTGCACTTCCTGCGCTCCCATGCGCAGCGCGGACAGCGAGATGTCCACCATTTCGCGCGCCGCGACGGCGGCGATGTTGTCGTCGGAAGGAACGATGTCGCCTTCGGCGTGCTGCTTGACGACCTCGCGCGCGGCAGAGCGGGCCACGTCCATGGCAACGTTTCCGCCACCAATCACAATGACATTTTTGCCAATCGTGAACTTGTAGCCGAGATTGACGTTCAGCAAGAACTCGATGCCCTTGTGCACGCCATCGAGGTCAACGCCGGGAATGCTGAGATCGCGGCTGCGGTGCGCGCCGACCGCGATCAACACGGCGTTGAAACCCTCGCGGCGCAACTCGGAGATGGTGAAGTCGCGTCCGGCGGCGGTGTTCAGCTTGAGGGTGACGTCGCCGGTCTGCAGGATTTCGCGGACTTGGGCTTCCACGACATCGCGGGGCAGGCGGTACTCGGGAATGCCGAGGTACAGCATGCCACCCGGGACCGCGGCAGCTTCGAAGATGGTGACCGAATATCCAAGCAACGCGAGGTCATGCGCCGCGGCCAGCCCTACCGGTCCACTTCCGACGATGGCTACCTTAAAACCGTTCGGTTCGGCGGCGACCGGAGCGAAGTCGCTGCCATGGCGCGATTCCGGCCCGTAGCGTTCGGTGAGAAAACGCTTGAGGGCGCGGATCGCAATGGGTTTGTCGATTTCTCCGCGACGGCATGCGGTCTCGCAAGGATGCGCGCAGACACGGCCGCAGATCGAGGCGAGCGGGTTGGGATCCCGAGCGTAGCGGTAAGCTTCGGCAAAGCGGCCTTCGGCAATGAGCGAGACGTAGCGCCCGGCGTTGGTGTGCGCCGGGCACGCCATCATGCACGGAAAGTTCGTGTGCAGCCAGTCGGCATCGACTTTCTTGTTTTTGAAGCGCTTCAGCATTCAGGCGGTTCCGTGAGACTGGTGAAAGAAAAGGCCTTGCCCAGCA
>JBOGLI010000559.1:0-1874 GCA_050746165.1 Terriglobales bacterium
GACTACCTCTACACCGCCGACAACACGCGTGAGCTAAACCTGATGGACTACGGCATTCCGCTGGGACGCAGCTTCCGCTCGCTCAAGCTGTGGTTCCTGATGCGCTACTTCGGCCGCGAGCGCATCCAGCAGGCGCTGCGCAATCACATTTCCTGGGCCGAGCGGTTGGCGAAGCTGATCGAAGCCGATGCGCGCTTCGAGATTTCAGCGCCGCACCCGTTCTCGGTCGTGTGCTTCCGCTACAAGGGCTCCGACGACGACAACAAGCGCATTCTCGACGCGGCAAATGCGACCGGTGAAGTGTTCCTATCGAGCACTGTTCTGAATGGACAGGTCGTGCTGCGCGTGGCGATCGGGAATTTGGGGACGACTTGGAACGACGTGGAGCGGGCGTGGGAGCTGTTGAAGAAAGCCGCGGATCAATCGTAGTTCGTGGCTCGTCGTTCTGGACTACATGCTCCGAACTACGAACTGCGAACTACGATTTTACGGAATTCGCCTTTGCGTCTGCCGAAGCTTCGGCGCTCCGCTTCTGCTCCTCGTACGTGTACACCCCGCGCCCGCTCTTTCTTCCCAGCCGCCCGGCCTTGACGTACTGCACCAGCAGCGGCGCGGGACGGAACTTCTCGCCCAGCGTTTTGTGCAGGTACTCGAGGATGTGCAGGCGCGTATCGAGGCCGACCAGGTCGATCATCTCGAACGGCCCCATCGGATGATTGAGTCCCAGCTTGAGTGCCTTGTCGATGTCGTCCGCCGAGGCGATGCCTTCCTGCAGCATGTAGAAGGCCTCGTTGCCGATCATGGCATTGATGCGGCTGGTGATGAATCCCGGAGATTCCTTGATCACCACGACTTCTTTTTTCATCCGTCGCCCGACCTCGACGCACTTGTGCACCGTATCGTCATCGGTCTCCAGCGCGCGCACGATCTCCAGCAGCTTCATCTTCGGCACGGGATTGAAAAAATGCATGCCGATGCACTTCGGTGCGCGGTAGGTCACGGATGCGATCTCCGTCACGCTGAGCGAGGAAGTATTCGAGGCGAGGATGGTCTCCGGACGGCAGACCTTGTCGAGGAGAGTGAAGATTTCAATCTTCGACTCCATCTCCTCGGGGACAGCCTCGATCACCAGCTCCGCTTCGCGCCCGGCTTCTTCCGGCGTGGAGGCATACTCGATGCGCTGGAACGCCGCATCCGCATCTTCAGCGGAAAGTTTACCGAGTTCGACACCCTTATCGAAGTTCGATTTGATGTCGTCGCCCGCGCGGCGCAACGCCGAGGGCAGCACGTCTTCCAGGACGGTGCGGTAGCCGCCCAGCGCCGAGGCGTAAGCAATGCCCCGGCCCATGATGCCGGCGCCAATGACGGCGACCGTCCGCACCTCGCTCACTTACCGTCACCCTTTTCGAGGCGGTCGATCAGTCCCTGTATGCTGGGATCGGCTTTACGCATGTGGTCGGCCAGGCGCTTGCGTTCCTCATCGGTCAGGAATGGCACGTTCGCCGTAATCCGGCGCAGGGTTGCGGTGATGTCGTCCATGTAAGTCATCATGCGGATGAGTTCACCAGTCGCGGGCATTTGTGGTCCTCTTTCTTGATCGTGGTTGGATGATGGCCGTCCCATTACCCGGAATCCGGGGGCAGGGCGAAACAGTTATTGTCATTCGGCGGAGGGCGTTTCGTAAAGCGGGCGGCAAGAACGCGGTCCGCGCAAACCTGCATCTAAGCTCGGGGATGGCCGTTCACGAGATCATTGCGGAGCAGAAGTCCGGCGCGGCCGAGTGCGTGGAAAGGCTGGCGACGGGCCGGCAGCGCACGCGGCCGTTATCCACCTACCGCCTCCAGTTCCATGCTGGATTCCATTTTGCCCACGCG
>JBOGLI010000560.1:0-5488 GCA_050746165.1 Terriglobales bacterium
GGCTGACGCGTGGCACGCCGGCGAGTGTCGTGGAGGTGGAGCCCGGCAGTCCGGCGGAGGCGGCGGGATTAAAAGAGGGCGACTCGATTGAGCAGATTAACGGCGCGCGTCCCAATCGGCCAGTGGACCTGCAGATCGCCGGCATGAAAGCGGGCGACGACGTGACGCTGTCGCTTTCCGGCATGAACGGCACGCGCACGATTTCGTTCAAGCTGGGGTCGCGCGACGAATCGCACTACACCATCGCCGAGACCCCTGACGTTACCGAGGCGCAGCGGGCTCTCCGTGCGCACTGGATCCACGGCGACTGATGCGGACACTGCTCACCCTGCTTTTCTGGATGATTGCCACGCCGCTGGCCGCGCTGGTAGTGATTCCGTATGCGCTGCTGACCGGGAACTCCGACCCGCTTTATGCGGTGGCAATGTGGATCGTGCGCACCGGGATGCGGATCAGCGGCGTGCGCGTGACGGTGCGCGGGCGGGAGCGGCTCGATCCGCGGCAGACGTACATCTTCATGAGCAACCACGTCTCGAACCTGGATCCGCCACTTCTGGTTCCGGCGCTTCCCAAGCGCACGTCTGTGCTGGTCAAGAAGGAATTGTTCCGCATTCCGGTGTTGGGTACGGCGATGCGCGTCGGGAAGCTGGTTCCGGTGAACCGTCACAACCGCGAGGCGGCCATCCAGAGCGTGCGCGATGCCTCGGCGGTGATTCGCAAAGGGCTGGACATGACCATTTTTCCAGAAGGTACGCGCTCCCGCGATGGACGGCTGCTTCCGTTCAAGAAGGGACCGTTTTACCTCGCCCTGGAATCGCAGTGCCCGATCGTGCCGGTCACGATTCGCGGCACGCATGAGATTCTTCCAAAGGGCCGGTTCTTTCTCCGGCGCGGAACGGCGGAAATCGTCTTTCACGAGCCTCTCTGGGCGAAGGACTATCCCGACCGCGAATCGCTCATGGCGGCGACGCGGGCGGCCGTCGAAAGTGCGCTTTCCTGAATAGAATCGTTCACACGACGGCCACGAAGTTCTCACAAAGGATGTAAATGAACGGACTGGAAATTTCTTCGCTCGAGTTCCGGCAAATTGCGAATCGGATGGTGGACCTGGCGGCTGAATACCTGGAGTCGCTGCCGTCTCGCGAAACGTTTCCCGCCGAGGCGACGGGCGCGAATGTGCAGGCGCTATTCGATACGCCGATCCCGGAGAAGGGAATTGGGTTCAACGCGGCCGAGGCGCTCCGCGACGTGCTTCGTTTCAGTCGTCCTCCCAGCCCGCGCTTTTATGGATACGTGCTCGGATCGGGCGATCCCGTGGCAGCAGCAGCGGACCTGCTGGCCAGTGTCCTCAACCAGAACGTCACCGCGTGGCGCTCGGGTCCGGCGGCGGTCACGATCGAGCGGACGGTAGTGCGCTGGCTGGCCGAGGCGATTGGCTGTGGGAAGTTCAGCGGGTCGCTGACCGGCGGCGGGTCGTCGGCGAACCTGATGGGGCTGATGATGGCGCGCGAGGCGCGGGAGGCGGCGAACGAAACTGGTGCGCACGGCGGGGTCGTATACGCGTCCAGCGAAGTGCACATGTCCATCGGTAAAGCGATGGCCCTGCTCGGGCTCGGGCATGCGAACCTGCGCGCGATTCCCGTGGACAACAACTTCCGCATGCGTATCGATGAGCTGGAGCGAACGATCGAACACGACCGCCGCGAACGCAGGCACGGGATTGCGGTGGTCGCGTCGGCGGGAACGACCAATACCGGCGCCATCGATCCGCTGCCCGAGATCGCGGACGTCGCACGCAGGAACGGTTTGTGGATGCATGTGGACGGTGCCTATGGCGCGTTGGCCGCCATCGCCGAGCCGGAAAAATTTCCCGGGCTCGACCACGCCGATTCGCTCTCGCTCGATCCGCATAAGTGGCTCTACCAGCCGCTCGATTGCGGGTGCCTGTTGTTTCGCGATGCCGCCCACGCGCAGCGGGCGTTCGCGCACAGCGGCGAGTACGCGCGCTCGCTGTATGCCGATCCCGTCGAGGGCTTCGCTTTCTTCGAGGAGTCGATGGAACTATCGCGACGCTTCCGCGCGCTGAAGGTGTGGCTCTCCATCCGGTACCACGGCCTTGAGAAGTTCCGCCAGGCGATCCGGGACGACCTCCGCCACGCCCGCATGCTGGCGGACCTGGTGCGGGAGAGCAGCGAATTGGAACTGCTGGCGCCAGTCGAGCTCAGCGCAGTTTGCTTCCGCCACCGCGCCGGCGACAATGCGTTCAACGAGAGGGTGCTCAAGCAGGTGATTCGACGGGGCAATGTGTACATCTCGAATGCGGCGATTCACGGGCAGTTCGCTCTACGGGCGTGTTTTGTGAATCACCGCACTACCGATGCCGACGTGCGCCGCGTGGTGGACGAGGTCCTGGCCGCCGGAAGGGAAAGCTAAAGTTCCCACAACTCAGCATTGGGGCGAAGACCCTAGCGTGTTTGGTGCCAGACCGTGATAAAAACAAGCAAGCATGAGCCCGCAATCGGAACCCCAAGCTGAAGCTCGCGCCAGCGTATTTGCCTCGGCGCCCTGCCGCGCCGACCTGGCCGGATCCACGCTCGACCTGTGGCCGCTCTACCTGTTTCATCCCGGGGCGGTGACCCTGAATTTCGCGATTTCGGTGATGACGACCTGCCGGATCACGCGGCGCTATGGAGATTCGATCCGTTTGCGCTCGCTCGACACGGGCCGCGACGAGACTTACCCCAATTTCGCCGCGCTGAATGCGGCGCGTTCGCCGGCGCACGTTCTGGCAGCGAAGCTGGTGCGGTACTTCGCCCCGGAAGGCGGGTTCGAGCTGGAAACGAATTCCGAATCGCCGGCCGGCGCGGGCATTGCCGGTTCGTCGGCGCTGATGATCGCCACCACGTCGGCCCTGGCCCGCTTTACCGGCCGCAAGCTCGACAAGGAAAGCATTCGGCAGATCGCGCAGAATGTCGAGGCGCAGATCATCAACGTGCCCACCGGGTGCCAGGACTATTACCCCGCGTTGTACGGCGGCGTCGCGTCGGTGCACCTGGAGGTGGCCGGCATTCGCCGCGAAGCAGTGCCCGTGGCACCGGAGGAGATCGAGCGCAGGTTCCTCCTGGTGTACACGGGCGCGCCGCGCCAGTCCGGAATCAACAACTGGGAAGTGTTCAAGGCGCATATCGACGGGGACGCCAAGGTATCGCGAAATTTTGAGCGCATTTCGCAGATCGCGCAGGCCATGCACCGCGTCATTTGCGCCGCCGATTGGGATGAAGTCGCTCGCCTGCTGCAGGAGGAGTGGAAACTGCGGCGAGCGAATTACAAGGGAATCTCGACTCCGTTGATCGACCGGCTGACCAAATCCGCGCAGCGTCATGGCGGGCGCGCGGCCAAAGTGTGCGGCGCGGGAGGCGGCGGTTGTGTGGTCTTCATGGTCCACGAGGACGCCCGGGAGCGCGTGAGTGCCGCGCTGATAAAAGAAGGGGCGCGGCTGCTGCCGTTCCGCGTGGCGCAGGATGGCGTGAACGTAACCGTCTCCAAAAAGTTCGCGGCGGGAGCCTGAGAGTTGAACTTGTGGATCGACGAGGACGGCAAGCTACGCCTGGCCTGGCGCATCGTTCTCGCCATAGTACTTACCATCCTGGTGAACCTGCTGGCGCTCGGCATTGCCGAGGCTGCCGGCCGCAGCGAGCGCAGCGTTGACTTCGTTTATCGTCCGACCGCGGCCTTGCTGTTGATCGCGGTTTATTCGGCGATGTTGCTGTTCGCCGACCGGGTCCACGGTAATCCGCTCACCGCACTCGGCTTGGGCCGCCTGCACCGTGGCCGCCTGGCTTTGGGTGGAATGGCGCTGGGCGCGCTGATGGTTGGGTTCGCCGTTGCGGGAACCGCGGTCGCAGGTACCGTCCATTGGACGGTCCACTTCAATGGCGACGCCGTCGGCCTGATCGCCGTTGAGCTGTTTATCCTCATGACCGGCGCGATGACCGAGGAACTGATGTTCCGCGGCTATCCCTTCCAGCGCCTGGTCGAGGCGGCCGGATCTACCGTAGCCGTGGTGCTGATGTCGGCTCTTTTCGGCCTCGCCCACCTCGGTAACCCACACTCCAGTTTCTGGGCGGTAACCAATACGATCCTGGTTGGCGTTCTACTTAGTTTGGCCTACCTGCGTACCCGGTCGCTTTGGCTGCCCTGGGGCATTCATTTCGGGTGGAATTTTGCCCTCGGACTCGGTTTCGGACTGCCGGTCAGCGGATTGACCGAATTTGCCGTCGCCGTGCATGGATATTCGACTGGCCCCATCTGGTTGACCGGCGGGGCCTACGGCGTGGAGGGCGGCGCGCTGGGCACGGGGGCGATCCTGTTGGGCTTTATCCCCCTGGTTTGGTTTACGCGCCGGGTTGCGACGATCGAAACGGGCTCGGGCGCGGAGTCGCCATCCGGGGCTCCGGCTGCATCCAAGTAACCGGCCGAGAATTTCGCTCCGCGGCCCACGGCAGCGATATAATCGCAGCAGCCCTTCCAGGATTCCCATGAAGTTTCGCAGTCCAGCTTTCGTGATCGCGGCGCTCATCGTGATCTGCGCGACGGCATTCGCGGGCGACGACAAGTCCGGCAATAACCCTCCCAAGATGGACGAACAGACCCGCATGGCGCTGATCCGTGCCATCAACGCGGAAATCGTTTACATGCGCCGCCCGTTGCCGATGGGTCCGAAGGGCGTCACCATCAAGGATGGCGTCGTTACCCCCGGCCAGAGGGAAGTGGAGGACATGATCGCGCTGTACGGGCCGTCGGTGAAGGCGGGCGACCAGGCGCGCATCACCAATATCCAGTTCAAGGGTGACAACAAGATTATTTTCGAGATCAACGGCGGCCCGCAGAAAAAGAAGAAGTGGTACCAGCATATCCAGGTCGGCGGTTCGAGCGGCACGGTGCCGCTGGACCCCAATCAGAACGACAACTTAAATGCGCGCGGATCGCTGGTCACGCTGGAGTTCGACAAGTACGTGCCCCAGATCGGGCCGCAAGAGCTGAAAAAGCTGCTCGCGCCGGTCTTTAATTTCGACGCGCACTCTCCGGTCGAAGCCTTTCTCGACACCGTGCCTCCCAAGGTGAAAGAGGCGATCAAGAACAAGCAGGTGCTGGTCGGCATGGACCGAGAGATGGTCATGTACGCGCTCGGGCGCCCGCCCAAGAAATATCGCCAGGACAATTACGAAGAGTGGATTTACGGCACCCCACCCGACCCGGTGCAGTTCGTTCGCTTCGTCGGCGACGAAGTGGTGCGGCTGGAGATCATGCAGGTGGACGGCCAGAAGATCGTAAAGACCGACAAGGAAGTGGACCTGAAGCAGGCCGTGGCCGAGACCAAGCCTCCGGCGTCCGAGGTAAAACCGGGCCAGGCTGCCGCTACTGGCCAGCCGACAACAGCGAAACGGCCCAGCTTGCGTCGTCCTGGCGAGGAAGCACCGCCGGATGC
>JBOGLI010000561.1:0-5555 GCA_050746165.1 Terriglobales bacterium
ATATAATGATGATCCAATTGCGTTTCATGAATTTGTCCTCGAGTATGTGCTCGTTTCAATGTTCGTGTTATTGCAGCAACAACGAAAGCTGGTTGCCGCGGGAAGTGACGATTTCGACGATTTCAATTGCGAAGCACGAGCACGGGAGGCGAATTATCGAGAGGTATTCGTCCAGGAGTCGCGGAACCGGCTGAAGCTAAATCCGGCAATGTCGGGCACGTCGCTGCCGAGCTGGCGAATTGCGGAGCGACTGGAACCTTGCGAACCGGTACGGCCGTTTCCCCGGACTCGGCACAGCAGCAGGCGCCGGCGCCGTGATTCTGCATCGGACAGGAGACCGCGTGCGGGCAGCAGTCCATGAGTTCGACCGCAGTCCTCGGGCAGCAATCGTGCTTACCGCGAACGTGCTGCGCGTGCTGCGGGGAGGCCGGATGAATCATCGGCATCGACGCGGACATCGCTTGCGCCAGCAGGACCAATATCGCCGCGATGGAAAGTACTCGCCGCATCGGATGCGATGATTTCATGGGAACGCACGCGGGTCTGTGATGACGGTCACCAGCCTATGGTTCGTTTAACGCCCGTGCCAGCGCCGAGTGCAGTTGCGGATATTCGAATCGGAAGCCTGCGTTGAGCGCGACCTTTGGCTCGACGCGACTACTGGACAGCAACAGCTCATTCGCCATCTCCGTCCCCATCGCAAGGCGCACGGCGAACGCGGGCGCGGGAAAAATCGCGGGACGATGCAGGACATGAGCCAATGTCCGAGTGAATTCCGAATTCGTCACCGCCTGCGGAGCGACGGCGTTGACCGGCCCGCGGACGGAATCATTCTCGATGGCAAAGACGATGAGGCGGACCATGTCGTCGAGTTCGATCCAGCTCATCCACTGGCCGCCGCTCCCCACGCGCCCACCCATAAACATGCGGAAGGGGAGCGCTATTTTCGGAAGCGCCCCGCCCCGGCCGGAGAGAACCACGCCGATACGCGGCAGCACCACCCGAATGCCCGCGCGTTCTGCCGGTTGCGCCGCCGCTTCCCATTCGCGCGCCACTTCAGCAAGGAACCCGCTTCCGCCCGGCGAGGACTCGTGAAGCAGTTCGTCGCCGCGATCGCCATAGAAGCCGATTGCCGAAGCGCTCACCAGGACCTTGGGCTTTCGTGTCGTGGCTGCGATCGATTGCGCGACATTGCGCGTGCTGTCCACGCGGCTGTCGGCGATGACCTTCTTGCGCTCCGGTGTCCAGCGCCCGGCAGCAATATTCGCTCCCGCCAGGTGCACGACCGCGTCCGCACCTTCGAATGGCGCTGGATCCACCGCGTTCGGATTCCACTTCACCTCGCCGCCGCCGGAGGCAGGCCGCCGGACGAGCGCCGAGGCGTCGTGTCCGCCGCGCCGGAGCGAGCCGAGCAGCGCCGAGCCAATCAGCCCGGAGGCGCCGGTGACGAGAATGCGCATGTGGACAGAATCGTACTACCTGCGGCACAGAAGAAGGTAGGTCGCAATGCTAAGGTCGTGGGTCGCACAATTAACCACGGATTTCCACGGATCAACACGGATAGACGGAAGAAATGTCTTGATCCGTGTTGATCTGCGTAATCCGTGGTGGTTCTTGTTTTCCGAGCTACGAGCTACGAATACGTGCTACGTCGGTTGTAACTTCCGCCTGCTCATGTACGGCGACCGACCGCCCCGACGGGTCCGCCATGTTCTTGAACGCGGCATCCCATTCCAGCGCGATCGGCGTCGAGCAGGCGATGCTGCGCTCGAACGGCACGCAGTTCACCGCCGTGGCCGACGGGAAATGGGTCTCGAAGATCTGTCGATAGAGATAACCCTCTTTTGTTTCGGGCGTTTTCACCGGGAAGCGCTCGGCCGCGCCGCGCAGCATCGCGTCGGTAACTTCCTGCTCGGCATGTGCTTTGAGCGATTGGATCCAGCCGTAGCCGACGCCGTCGGAGAACTGCTCTTTCTGCCGCCACAGCACCTCTTCCGGAATATTGCCCTCGAACGCCTTGCGCAGGATGTACTTCTCCATGGTGCGCGGAGTGGGGGCCTTGTAGGGCAGTTTGGCGCTGGGCTCGATCATCATCGCAACGTCCAGGAATTCGCGGTCAAGGAACGGAACGCGCGCCTCGACGCCCCATGCGGCGCAAGATTTGTTCGCTCGCAGGCAATCGTAGAGGTGGAGCTTTTGCAGCTTGCGCACCGTCTCCTTGTGCAATTCCTCGCCGCTGGGAGCTTTGTGGAAGTAGAGATACCCGCCAAAGATTTCGTCGGCCCCTTCTCCCGAGAGCACCATCTTGATGCCCATGGTGCGGATTTTTCGCATCATCAGGTACATCGGAGTCGAAGCGCGCACGGTGGTGAGGTCGAACGTCTCCAGGTGGTAGATCACATCGGAGAGCGCATCGAGGCCGTCCTGGATCGTGAAGTGCAGCTCATGGTGGATGGCGCCGATAAAATCGGCGACTTTGCGTGCCGGACCCAAGTCGGGCGCGCCAGCGAGTCCGATGGCGAAGGAGTGAATGCGCGGCCACCACGCCGGAGATTTACTCTCGTCCTCGACACGGCCTTCGCGATACTTTGCCGCAACAGACGAGATAATCGAAGAATCGACGCCGCCGGAGATGAGCACGCCGAAAGGAACGTCGGACATCATCTGGCGGCGAACTGCGGCTTCTAGCGACGCGCGCACTTTTGCGGCATCGTAGGGTTCGCTCGGGACGAAACCTTCTTCCATCCACTTCGGCTCGTAATAGCGCTGGAAGCCCTTCTCGGCTTCGCTCCCGAGATAAAAATGTCCGGGAGGGAATTCGCGGATGCGCTCGCAGTGTCCGATAAGCGCCTTCATTTCGGAGGCGACGTAAAGCTGGTCGTGACGGTCCCAGCCGACATACAGCGGGATCACCCCGATCGGGTCGCGCGCGATGAGCACGGTATCGCGGCGCGCATCATAGAGCGCAAACGCGAAGATGCCGTTCATGCGGTTCAGGAAGTCGCGCGGCGAGAGCTCGTCGTGGAGGTAGAGGATGACCTCGCAATCCGATTCGGTACGGAAGTCGTGCCGGGAGCGCAGTTGCGCGCGTAGGTCCTTATGGTTATAGATCTCGCCGTTCACCGCGAGCACGTTGCCGTTAATCGAATCAACGAGCGGCTGCGCGCCATGCTCGACGTCAACGATCGAAAGGCGCTCGTGGGCGAGGATGGCGCGCTCACCCGTAAATACGCCGCTCCAGTCCGGGCCGCGATGACGGAGTTTTTTGGCCATGGCGAGCGCCACCTTACGCAACTCGCCAATATCGGAACGCGAAGGATCAAGACCGAAAATGCAGGCAATACCGCACATGATCTTGCCTTGGATGTGCGAGTGTGGGTCTCGGATTCCTTCACGCCAGATCTCAAGTGCGAGCCTGCGCAGGGACCAGCCCCCCACTTTGGGACTAGTGACTCACGTAACCGGGTAATCCAGGAGTCATCTTGTGGCGGACCTCGACGTTTGATACGTTTCGCAGAACCAAACGGGGACCCTATGAGGTTCTCCGTCGCGAATTGCGGGAACGGACGAAGTAATGGCAGTTGCATTGGTCGTGGATGATTCGATGCTCATCCGGCACACCGTATGCCGGTACTTCGAGGACCGCGGATGGCGCGTCGAGACGGCAGTTGACGGCCATGAAGCGATGGAGGTGTTGTCGCGTCTGCGGCCCGACCTGATTGTCACCGACATGCAGATGCCGACGATGACAGGCACCGAGTTCATCACGCAAGTGAAGAACATTTCTGAGATGGCCAACATCCCCATCATCATTCTGTGCGGCCGTAACAGCGAGCGGGAAGCGAAGGCGAACGAGAGCCGCGCCAATTGCGCGATCTACAAAGACATCGACATCCTCGCGCAGCTCGATCGCGCGCTGATCACCGCGATGGCCGCCGCGCGAGCGTAATCCGAATCAGAACATCGAGTCGTGTCCGTCCATGCCGCGCGTGCGCAAGCGAATCAATCCATTCGGGTCGCTGACGTCGAAACCGTGCGCCTTGGCTTCGCGAACGAACGCGACCGATACGCCTACGTCGCGCATCCGGACCACTTCGGACACATCGCCGATGCCCACGCCTTCCGACTTGAGCCCGCGCACGTAATCGGCGGTGACGCCATGATCGCGCAGGCGGGTTAGCTCCGAAGTATCGAGCTTCGCAAATCCAACCTGCGCCAATTCATGGATGTAATCGGTGCTCACGCCATGATCGCGCAGCCGCGATAGCTCGGACGCGGTGAGATTCGTGTACCCGGCTTGCGTCATGCCGGAGATGAACTCGGGCGTGACGCCGTGGTCGCGCAGCCGCGTCGCTTCGTCGCTGGTCAGATTCTTGAATCCCGCCTGCTGCAGCGAATGCAGGTAATCCGCCGTAATGCCGTGGTCGCGAAGGTGACGCAGGTCCTCGGCGGAGAGGTTCTTGTAACCGTACGATGCCATTTCCTGCGCGTATTGCGGGGTGACACCGTGATCGCGCATACGCGTGAGCTCGTCGAGGTCGCCAAACTGGTAGCCCGCCTGTTTCATTCCGCGCACGTACTCGAGGGAGACGCCATGATGGCCCGCGCGAATAAGGCCGGCGAGGTCGAGATGGTAGCCGGCGGACTTGAGCTCGTCCACCAGTGCGATCGTGACATCCGCCATCGCCAATTCGAATTGATCGGAAGCCGACGGTGCGGAAACTCCGCGCTGTTGCAGTTCTGTCGCATAGGCGGGGTTGGGCGCAAACGTCCAGTGCCCGGAGCCCTTGCCGTCACGCGCCCAGCCTTCGCATTCGAAGGCACCGGCGTCGCGCACGAGCTTGAAATGGACGGTAGCGCCGGCGGAAGAGGCGAGCTCCGTCGCGTTCAGTCCTTGAAGGGCCGCGATTGCCTCCGGCCGAGACCATGAGCTGTGATACGAACCGGAATCATTGCGGTCGTAAGTCAATTGGAATTGCACGCTGTCGCCGTTCACGCGGTCGATCAGCCACTGTCCCGAAAAAACTTGCTGGGCTAGGGCGGAACAGCCGGCGAGTGCGATGACAGCGGCGAGCATTGCGCCGCGAACGGATGAAGCGAACCGGCTGTGGATCATAGCGGCCTCCCGGCCCACGATGGGCGGACCTGCGCATGACAGTACGGCGGCAGCGCGCCGCCATTCGGGTTGGACGAGCCGCCGGCGGAAAGGTCAACCGCCAGGCGGCATGATTGCTACGATCCGGCGCCCATCGATGCTAATTTCCGCAGGCTCTCCGAGTAAGGCGCCCGGGCTAGACCGCGCTCGGTGATGATCGCCGAGACGTAGGCATTCGGGGTTACGTCAAAGGCGGGATTTTCGACCTTCACACCGTCGGGCGCCACCTGCCGGCCCGCCATGTGCGTCACTTCGTTTGCCGACCGCTGCTCAATGGGGATGCGGTCGCCGTCGGGCGTTTCGAGATCAACCGTCGAGAAAGGCGCCGCTACGTAGAAGGGGATGCCGTGCGCCTTCGCGAGCACGGCGACGGAGTAGGTGCCGATCTTGTTGGCGACGT
>JBOGLI010000562.1:0-5844 GCA_050746165.1 Terriglobales bacterium
AATAACCAAGAACCTTCAGAAGTTTTCCCGCAAATCCATCCCGCTATAGAGCGAAGCTACCTGGTCGCCATAGCCGTTGAACATTTGCGTTGGGCGCTTCAAGAATTCGCCGATGCGGCGCTCCGTCTTCTGGCTCCAGCGGGGGTGATCGACGCTGGGATTCACATTGGAATAGAAGCCGTACTCGTTGGGCGCCTCGGTGTTCCACGCGGTGTTCGGCTGTTTGTCGGTGAAGCGGATGCGGACGATTGCCTTCGCGCTCTTGAAACCGTATTTCCACGGCACATGAATGCGCAGCGGCGCGCCATCGACATTGGGCAGGAGTTCGCCATAGAGGCCGAAGACCATCAGCGTGAGCGGGTGCATGGCCTCGTCGAGACGCAGACCTTCCTTGTAGGGCCAATCCAGCACGCGCTGGCGCACGCCGGGCATCTGCGAGGGATCGTTGTCGGAGGTGAACTCGACGTACTTCGCCTTTCCCAGCGGCTCGACCTGTTTCAGGATGTTGCTGAGCGAGTAGCCGACCCAGGGAATTACCATCGACCATCCTTCGACACAACGATGGCGGTAAACGCGCTCCTCCTGCGGAGCGAGTTTCAGCAGGGTATCGATATCGAGCGTCTTGGGCTTCTGCACGTCGCCGTCGATCTTCACCGTCCAGGGACGCGTGCGGAAGTTCTTGCTGAGACCGGCGGGCTCGTACTTGTCGGTAGAGAACTCGTAGTAGTTGTTGTAGTTGGTGATGTCCTTGTACGAGTTTTGTTTCTCGCTTGTGCTGAACTGGCTCTTGCCGACGTTGGGAATTTTGTCGTTGGCGAAGGCACGTTCGGGCATCGCGGCCGATCCGGCGAGTCCGACGGCCCCGGCTAGAGCGGCGGCCCCACCGAGGGTGGCGGCGCCGGCAAGAAATTTGCGGCGGTCCAAGTACTGTGACTTGCTGGTGATCTCGGAAGATGGAATCTCCGACGATTTTTTGAACAGCATCACTCACCCCACGTAGTGCTCAGTGCCAAGTGCTGAGTGCTCAGCTATGCGCAAATGACGCGCCATTGGCTGCTGTCTGACGCTTACTGGTCTAGACGGGCGGTGAGCCGAAAAGTCGCAAACTTTGCAGAACTTTACCAGCCTCCGCCGCCGCCACCACATCCTCAGCCACCGGAGCCGCCTGAGGCACCCGACGACGAACCGGGCGCCGAAGAAGAGGATGAGATTGCGGAAGAGAGCCCGCTGGAGAAGGAGGACGCGAAGCCGCCGAAATTCGACGGCGAGAAATTTGAACCGCTGTACCACGAGGGCGAATACTGGGCGCCACCGGTTCCGGCAGCGGCGAGGACGCGCGCGAATTGAGCGCCCCATGCTTTCTCGCAATCAAGAGCTACCGCGAAGGGGAGATATTTCTCGAACAGCGCGGGCGTGCGCTCGGGAGGATTCATGCGGTTGAGCACATCCTCTTCAGTCGCGCTGAGAAAGACGCGGAAGCCGTCGATCTTGTCGAGCAGGCGGCGGCCGGCGAGAGTGGGCGCCTTCAGCAGGTGATGGAACACCAGGTTCAGCGGCGCCATGGCAATGAGAATGAGCACGCCGGCGATGGAGACGTAGCGCGAAAGAAGTCCGATGACGAAAACTTCGGCGGCCAGGAAGATAAGAGTGAACAGCGACGCGGTTATCCCAGCAGCAAAGCCTTGTGAGAACGAGCGGATGGCATTGCGTACAAGCATGGCGACGCCAAAGGTCCAGATCGATAACCAGAGGCACAGCCCCATGGCAGTGTTGTCGCCGGTCGGGGCGGCAAGTCCGATCATTACGACCGCGGTCAGCGCGCTCAGCGCGACACCGGGGATCATGTAGCCGCCGTGGCTGAAGAAATAGATTTTCTCAAGGCTCGCCTTCAGTTCGTGCTTGACGGCTTTCACCGCGGCGGAAACGGTCTGCCAGTTCGCGCTCTTCAGTTCCGTCTCGCCGGAAAACGACGAGCGCAGGACGGCTTCCTCTTTCGTAAGCAGCGAATCGTCGGCGCCGTTGACGGGAAGGATGGTGTAGGTCTTGTCGCTGTCCTGGCGAATGGTGATCTTCTTCTTCACCGCGAGGTCGATGACGGCGGCGGCAAACACTTTGTCGTCGTAGCCCATGTTTTTCAAGTAGCGGACCGCGGCAGGCGAAAACTCGGGCGGCAGATCGTAGATCGGCATGATGGTGCCGGCCCGGGGATCGCGGCCGACCATCACCCAGACGACGACAAAATACAAAAAAGTAAGGACCAGTCCGATGGCGCCCACGAAGGCCGGCGCGTTGTCCTGGATCCAGTAGAGGATCAGGTCGTGCTGCGTCGGCTCGGTGATCAATCCCTTGGGAAACGTTACAACAATCGAGAGCCCCTCGTGCGGGGTCAAACGTCGGGTTGCGGTGAAGAATGGGTCGCCCTTGGCGATGGAGGTGCGGAACGCCTTTTCGCGGGAATTCTGAAATCCGGTATAGCCATCAAGTTTCACCGCCGTGCGCGGAATCGCCGCCGGGAGATGGACCCAGGCAGCGGCTTCGTCGATGGGAAAGCCCCAGCCATTGCCGGTGACGTTCCAGAAAAGCTCGTCATGGTCGGAAAAGAATCCGATCTCCCGGGTGACCGAGTAGGTGAGCGCGTAGGTGTGCGTGCCGATGGTGACAGTTGTGTTCTTGTCGCCGAGATAGACGCGAACACCGTTGGAGAGCCGTTCGGTGTGCCACAGTTCGGTGAGTCCGTCGCGTTCGGCGCCGAGCACCTCGAAATGGACGGAGTAGCGGTTGCCCCAGCGGTCCTTGTAGTCGGTGGGGAAATCGCGATAGATGCCGTGGGTGATCTGCGAGTGCTCGGCCGTAACGCGGATGGTCTCGGTGACGCGCAAAGTCGAGTCCGGCTGAACGGTGATATCGCTGCGGTAGAAGAGAATGCGCTCATCGGCGCGGGCGGCGGCACACAACAGAACGGCGACGGCGAAGACTCGAATAGCGGCGCGCATCGGGGATCTCCCAAGGTCGCCGGGATTGTAACGCGAAAAGCGGAGATTAGAACGGGACTAACTGTCCCGTGGTGGGCTCGGCTCAACAGTACCAAGGCTCGGTGAGATAGGGGACGGTGGCGCGGTCGGCGAGCACGGGGACATCGGGCATCGGAACGTCGTCGTCGCCGTCGATGGCCTGCTGGGCGAGGGCGCGGACATGGTCGAAGATCTCCTGGCGTCCGAACTTGCGGACGGTGAGTTCCTGGACCGCCGCATCGATTGCCTGCTGCAAGGCATCCACGCGCGGATCGGGATGGAGCCAGCGATGGCAGAGGCGCGCAGCGTCAAAACCGCGGAGGTGTGGACGCATCTCGGGCAAATCGAGGAGCGGGGAGCCGGACGTCACCAGCAGGCGAAGCGTCCACTGCACCGGCGGGACGTTGTCGACGAGATTCCGATCTGAAACGGTATTCAGAAGGTCGAGGTAAGTTTCGAGCGAAGTCCACGGGGTAAAGGCGACGAAAGTAGGAGCGAGAGCGAGACCGATTTCGCGAAAATTAGTCGCGACCGCGCCAAAGTCGGCGCGGGTGTGGCCCTTATCTAACAGCGTGAGAACGTGATTGTCCACGGATTCGACCGCGCTGGTAACGAAGGCGCAGCCGGTATCGCGCAAAACGGAAATCCCGCCGGCATGCTTGAGGAGGTGCTCGATCTTGATGGTGACGTCGTAGCTGAGGCGCGGCCATTCGGCATGCAGGGCGCGCACGATAGCAAGCGCGTGCGCCGGGCCGTTGAAAAAATCGGGGTCGCCGAAGGTGATGTGCTGCGCGCCACTCTCGACCTGCTGGCGGATGTCGGAGAGCACGACCTCCTGCTGCACGATGCGGAACTTGCCGCCGTACACCGGAACGATCGGACAGTGGCGGCAGAGGTGCTTGCATCCGCGCGAGGCTTCGGTGTAGCCGCAGATGCGCTCGGAGGCGTCGGGCATCGAGAGGCGGGCGTACTGTTTCAGCGGAGGGAGGCCGGAGCGATCGGGGGTGAGGAAAGTGAGGCGGTCGAGGCGGACCAAATCGATTTTTGATTTTTGATTTTTGATTTTTGATTGATTGACCCAGTCCACAAGGGCCTGCTCGAATTCGCCGCCGGCGAGGAACTCGACTCCGTGGTCGCGCAGCAACTTTTCATTCAGCGGCGCATACAGGCCGTAGGCACCGAGACGGACCGCGGGATTCAGTTGGCGTACGCGGTCGATGATCGGCAATGCGATTCGCGTGGCGGTATGCATGGGCAGGTAAAACGCAATCGCATCCGCCTGCTTGACCGCCGATTCGCTGAGCTTGTGGCGAGTGGTATCGGCGCACTCGACCTCGCACCCGGCACGGCGCAGCCAGGCCGCGGGCGACGCCAGTCCGAAAGGCTGACGGCCGAGCTCGTAGGTGGAGATGAGGAGAATGCGCATGAAAGAAGTAGTCAGTGGTCAGTAATCAGTGATCAGCAGGTGCACTTCAATGTTGTCGTGAGAGCTCCTGATCACTGACCACTGATCACTGATCACTCGATTCCCATGCTACTACGCATCGAACTCTGCCTCAGAGCTACAATCGAACGGTGAGCAAGCTCCTCGCACTTTTTCCACTTGAGGTAGTGCTCTTTCCGGGCGCTCCCCTGCCCCTGCATATTTTCGAGCCGCGGTACAAAGAGATGATCGGCGACCTGCTGGAATCGAAAGAGCGTTTCGGCGTGGTGCGGGCGCGGGAGGGCGGGATCGAGCCGGTCGGGTGCAGCGCCGAAGTGGTGGCGGTCGCGAAACGTTACGAGGACGGGCGCATGGACATCGTCACCGAAGGGCGCGACCGCTTCGAGATTATGCAGGTGAATTCGGAGAAGAATTACCTGCGCGCCGAGGTGCTGTATTTCGTGGACGAGCCGGACCGTCCGCCCGCCGAAGATATCGAGCGCCTGCTGGAGATGCACAAGGAGATGCTGCAACTGCTGGGCGCGAACGCCGACCTGCCCGATGCCGCCGACCGGCAACTCACAATGGAAATCGCGGCGACCATGCCGTTCGATCTGGACACCAAGCAGCAGTTGCTGGCGTCGCGATCGGAGCCGCAGCGCGTTGCAGCTCTCATCGGGTCGTACGAGAAAGTACTTCCGTCATTGCGCCGGGCGTCGAAGGCGCGGAGGAAGGCAGGGGGAAACGGGCACGTGTAAACCGGGATTGGGGAATTGCGGAATTGGGGAATTGCCGAATTGAAATCGGCAGACTGCAATTCCGCAATTATGCGATTCCGCAATTCTGCCATTTAGGGTTTCAACCGGTCGATCTTGGCGGCGAGGATGAAATCGCTCTCCGTCAGTCCATCGACTTTGTGCGTCCAGATGGTGACCTCGGCCTTGCCCCAGGTCAGGCAAATATCGGGGTGATGGCCCTGTTGTTCGGCTACTTCCCCGACACGGTTGACGAAGTCGAGCGCCTGGCGGAAATCGGGAAAATCAAAGCGCCGGTGGAGGTGGTGCTCGTTGATGACCTGCCAGTTCGGCAATTGATGTGACAGGTCATGCAGCTCCGCGCCTTTCAGCGCCGGCACTCCGCCACGACAGGGCACGCAAGTCTTGCTCGCCAGATCGTTCGCCATCGTTTGACTCCTCGCAGGCAATTAGAAGGCGGCGAGAGGAAAAGGATGCACGAGGAATCGGGTCATCTGGCCATCGGGTCATCGGGTCAACAAAAAACGGAGTGAACGGGTTTCCTGATTCGCGCCAAAAACGGATCAATCGATGAACGGATTATCCGATGACCTGATCACCCGATGACCTGATCACCCGATGACCTGATCACCCGATGACCTGATCACCCGATGAC
>JBOGLI010000563.1:0-2178 GCA_050746165.1 Terriglobales bacterium
ATGGCCTGCGCGCAGGTCGTGGCAAAGGAGACGGCATATCCGGCCTTGTCGAGAAAGTCACAGAGCGCCTGCAGCAGGTACGGTTCGTCGTCGACAATCAGCACCGAATCACGTTTGTCCATAGTGGCCTCGCTGCGGCCACCTTACATCGGCTCACGCGCCGCGGAACGGCGCGGTGTGAGAGGCGAAAGATTAAGTTTCCAATATCCGGACAAGTTCTATTCCGGGACATCGTCCTCCGAAGGGAGCAAGAGGCCGAGCTCGACGTGCTCGTCGGTCGTGTTCGTCCAGATGATGCGCGCCACGACGTCGGTCCAGGTGAACTGGATGCCGACGTCGGCGGGATCGAAGTGATAACGGTCGCGGGGAATACGAAGGCGGCAGAAGCGAGGGCCGATATCGAGCAATTCCGCCTGAAGATTTTGCGCGTTCTGGCCGTTGATGACCCTGACGTTTCTCGTACTGCCGTTGGGTGATTTCTTGGTGGCTTTCACAGAAACGAGATGAATTCCAATTTTCAGCGTGCTCATGTCCGCCTCGCAGGGGGCAGAACACAGGAGTGCACGCGTCGTGCCACGCGAGCGACGGCGCAAGCACACGACATCAAAGGAGATCACTGACGGCGAAGGAAGCAGCGCGTCTGTCCGGCAGAATCGCTGTCCAAGGACGGCACAGGACAACGGGAGCTTCTCGCCAGGTTGCAATGCGGGAATTGTGCCGTAAATCTTCTCCGATTTCCGTCAGGAACTCACCGCAATCGAAGAGAATCAAAGCACAGTCCGAGGGCTGCAGAATGACTCATGCGCTCGTGGAGAGCCTTGGGGAAGTTTGTGAACGAATCAAGAAGAAGGGCTACAGCGCGCCGCGAGCATTTCCCACAGCACTCGACGCGTCCATGCCCAAGGAACTCACGATTCCCGCAGCGCCACAATAGGATCGACCTTGGTCGCTCGCCAAGCCGGAATGTAGCTGGCGGCAATCGCAACCACGAGCAGAAGCAAAGGCACCGTCAGAAATACAGCCGGATCATGTGGGCGAACGCCGTAGAGCAAACTTGCCATCAGCGAGGCGGTAGAAGCGGAAAATATCACGCCGATCAAGATTCCGAGGCCAGCCAGGACTACACCTTTCCCCAGGACAAGTCGCAAGACATCCGCTCGCTGGGCACCCAACGCTAACCGCAAACCAATCTCGCGTGATCTTTGGCCAACCATGAAGGCCAGCAACCCGTAAATTCCGGTCGAGGCCAGCAAGAGCGCCCCACCCGCAAACCCCGCCACCAAATTCGCCGAAAACCTGCGCGATGCCAGCGATGCATCCAGTATTTCATCCATCGAGGTCACGCCGAACACCGGCAGCCCTGGATCTACGCTCTGAATCGCGCCGCGAATCTGCGCCTCCAGCGAGCTCGCCGGCAAGGAAGTTCGCAGAGCTAAGCTTAACGACAGCCCGAGAAATTGATTCAGCGGAACATAGAGGTGCGGCACGCCATCGACATCGAGCCCGTCGTGCTTGATATTTTTCACCACGCCCACCACGGTGCTCCATGGATGCACAGGATTCGGCCCGAAACGCAACCGGATACGCAGCCGCCGGCCCACCGGATCATGATCCGGCCAGTAGCGCCTCGCCGTCGCCTCATCAATGATCACCACGGGCAGTTTGCCGTTCTCGTCGTCCTCGGTGAAGAAGCGCCCCTCGACGAGCGGTGTTTGTATCACCCGAAAATAATCCGGGCTGATGCGGATAACTTCCGCGCTCAAATTTCCCGAGGATTCGGTGGGCCGGTCTTCGATCTCCAGCGAATTGTGATTGGTGGCGCCGTAGGCCGCCGAATCGCTGTTGATCGTGTCGGCGGCCGGCAGATTGGAGGTAATCGCCGCCAACTCCACGCCAGGAATCGCGTTCGCGCGCCGCAGCAGTTCGCGATTGAACGGAATCTGCTGCGCGAAGGTGTGATATGGAGCGAGCGCCGGATCATTCGGGTTCGGCAGATAGATATTCGCCGTCACCACTTGCGATGCATTGAAGCCCGGATTCTCACGCAACAAATCGCGCAGCGTTTCCAATAGGAGCCCCGCGCCGATCATCAGCACTACCGCAAAAGCCAGCTGCGCCACCATCAGTGCGTCGCGCATGCGCCCGGCCTTGGCACTGTGGCCCGAGCCGCGCGAGCCT
>JBOGLI010000564.1:0-8037 GCA_050746165.1 Terriglobales bacterium
GGTGACGACGTCGTCGATCGATAGATGGGTCGAGTCGAGGATTACGGAGTCGTCGGCGTGTACCAGCGGCGAGACGGCCCGGGTGGCGTCGCGGTGGTCGCGATCGAGAAGTTCGGCGGCGATGCGCGGCGCCTGCTCCGGGGGCGTCTCGCGCTGCTTCAACCGGCGCTCCATGCGGACGTTGGGATCGGCTTCCAGAAAGATCTTGACCTCGGCGTTAGGAAAAACCTTGGTGCCGATGTCGCGCCCTTACATCACCACGCCGCCCTGCTCGCCCATCTTCTGCTGCTGCGCCACCATCCACTCGCGCACCTTGGGATGGACCGATACTTTCGACGCGGCTTCTGTGACATCGCGCTCGCGGATGCGCGCCGTGACGTCACGGCCGTCGAGGAGCACGCGATTGCCGTCGAGGCGCGGCTGCAGTTCGATGGTGATCCGCTGGGCGAGATCGAGCAGCGCGGCTTCTTCGTCAAAACCGATGTCGCGTTCGATGGCCTTAAGCGCCAGCGCGCGGTACATGGCGCCGCTTTCGAGGTGCACGTAACCGAACTTGCGAGCCAGGCGTGAGGCGATCGTGCTCTTGCCGGCGCCGGCCGGACCGTCTATGGCGATGACGAGTTTCTTTTCCTGCGGGCTTTCTTGCATGAATGGTTGTCGGTTGTTGGTTATTGGTTATTCGTTATTGGTAAGCGGTGGCTACTTGGACGGACCCTTGTCCCTTGCCCCATGTCCCTTGTCCCTTGCCCCATGTCCCTTGTCCCTTGTCCCTTGGCCCGCGTCCCTCGGCCCATTCCCCGAGTCCCGCCTGCCTTGTCCCTTGTCCCGTGGCCCGTAACCCTTGTCCCTTGTCCCTCGTCCCGTGTCCCTTGTTCCTTGTCCCGTGCTCCCCGGCCCGTAGCCCGGGGCCCGTGGCCCGTATCCCTTTTTCATACGCGGCCGGCCTTTCACGATCGGCCTGTTTCTCGTCGGATCGTAAGCCTGCTTGCGCGGCGTAACGTGCAGCATGCTCTTCCCGCTGACAATCGTATAGCTCACCTCGCGGGCGGCGAGCAGCGCGTTTACCGCCTCGCGCACACGCGTTCGCGGAACGAAGTAGGAGAAAAAGTCTTCCAAGTCCGACTGCTCGGCGGCGATGGTGGTGTTCAGGTATTGAAACACCAGTGCCGACAGAGACTCAGGCAGCGAAAGATTAATCCCCTCGCGCACCGGTTGCGGCGCCCAACGGTAGAGAGCGTCCCAGGCGGCGCCTTCGTTCGGAGTGTAGTCGACGCGGGTGATGCGCAACCGCGACCAGAGTTCGCCCAAGGCGCGATCAAGCGCGGCAGGCGAGGGCGCGCCACCAAGCAAGCCGACAAGTTTGCTCTTGGTGAGCTGTCCTTTTTCGCGGATTTGCTCAAAGACGTCGCGCGCCAGTGGCGAATACTCCGATTTCTTCCCGGGGACCGGCTGCTGCCGCGGGTTGTGGTCGCCGGCCATCCCATAGAAAAACGGAAACGTCTGCGCGGAAACAAGGAAGCTGGTCTCGCCGAACTTCAGCTCGAATGCGCTTTTTTCGCGCAGCAGACGCACCATCAGGTCAGTGGCCTCGCGCGCGCGCGGGTCAGCGAAAGCGTGCTTCCATGTCGGAAGATTGCTCTCGTCGCCGACATAGGCGCCGATAAACGTAGGAGCCAGCACCCGGCCGCGTTGTTCCCGCGCCGGCAACGGGTACATGAGGGCGAAGCCAACACTCTCGACGAACGCGCGCGCCTCCTCCAGCATGCGCGCCGGGTTCCCGGCGAGACGCCATTTTTCGCGGCGCTGTTGAGTGAGCTCTGCTTCAGTCATTGAATCGGGCCATCCGGTCATCGGGTCATCGGGTCAACTGCTCATCGGATCGAATGTTGGCCCGATGATCCGATCGCCCGATGACCCGATTTCTAGATTCGCTTAAACGCCTTCTGTATATCCGTAACAGAATACCGCAGCACGACGGGGCGGCCGTGCGGGCACGACATCGGGCACTCGGTTTTCGCCAGTTCGCGCAACAGCCACTCCATTTTGTCCTGCGTCAGCGGCGTGTTGATCTTGATGGCCGCATGACATGCGATGCTGGCGGCGATGCGAGCGCGCACCTTCTCCAGATTGATCTGCTGCTCCTCCCGCTGCAGCTGGTCGAGTAGTTCGTGCAGCATGCGCTCGACGTCGGCGGTCTGGACGCCTCCGGGGGCGGTCTTGACCGCGATCGTGCGCGAGCCGAAGGGCTCCGCGTCGAAGCCGTTGATGCGCAGCTCGTCGCAGATCTCGGCGAAGATCGCCTGCTGCGCCGGGGTGAGTTCCACGATGATGGGCAGGAGCAGGCGCTGCGTTTCCACCTGCATCGCGGCGCGCTGCTTGAGAACTTTTTCGAAGAGCACGCGTTCGTGGGCGACGTGCTGGTCGATGATCCACAGCCCCTCGCCGTTCGTCGCCAGGATGAAACTGTCGCGCACCTGCCCGACCGGCTTGAGCGACGCGAGACCCTGCAGGTCCTCCGCCGGTTCTTCACCGAGTACGGGCGAGCAGCCGTTGTCGGGAATGAATGTCTGCCGCGGAAAGCGCGCCACGGGAATCGCCGCATTGGCTTCGACATCGAACCCGCCGGAAAAATCCAACCGGCCGGGCAGCGGCGGAAGCTCGGCCGCGCTCAACTCGAATCCAGCTTCTGGGTGGCCCACTGAAGCGAATTCGGGGTGGCCCACCCAAGCCGCTTTTGCTTGGGTGGGATTCACGAGCCCCCGCACGTCCGGCGACAAGCTTGGACTTGCCGTTGGCTGCGCGGTAATCTCCCGCGTGAACTGCGGCACCGGTCGCGCCTTCATCAGCGCCGCGCGCACCGAGTCGCGAACGAAATCGTGGATCACGCTCTGCTGGCGGAAACGCACTTCCACTTTCGACGGATGCACATTGACGTCCACCTCGCCGAGCGGCATTTCCAGAAACAGCAGCACGACGGGAAAGACCGTCGGCGGGAGGATGTTGCGGTAGGCTTCCATGAACGCGTGCTGAATGAGCTTGTCGCGGATCAAGCGGCCGTTCACGAACACGTAAATGGAATTGCGATTGAGCTTCTGGATTTCCGGCTTGCTGACGAAGCCGTGCACGCGCAATTCCCCGGCGTCTGTAGGCCGGTCGCCCTCGACCGGCTCTTCTCTTCTCTTCCACGGCGGCGGTTGCGGCAGGCCCACGCGTGCCAGCGGCAGCACGGCGGCGAGCGGAATCATCTGCTCCAGCGTTTCGTTGCCGAATATCTGGTACACGCGCTCGCGATAACCTTCGACAGGCGCGGCTACGAGCATGGCGTTGCTCGCCGAGTGCAACTCGAAGTGCATCTCGGGATGGGCGAGGGCGTAATGCGTGACCAGCGACGCGATCTGCCCGAGTTCCGTGCTTTCGGCGCGCAGAAATTTCCGCCGCGCCGGCACGTTGTAGAAAAGGTCGCGGACCGCGATCGATGTCCCGGGCGGCAGTCCGGCCTCTTCAACCTTCATCATCTTGCCGCCGTTCACTTCCACGACGGTGCCCGACGTTTCGCCAGGGGCGCTGGTTTCCAGGCGCAGGCGCGACACGGAAGCGATGGAAGGCAGCGCCTCGCCGCGAAATCCGAGGGTGGCGACGGTGAGCAGGTCGTCGGCGTCGCGGATTTTCGAGGTGGCGTGGCGCTCGAAAGCCATCAGCGCGTCGTCGCGTACCATGCCGCATCCGTCGTCGGTAATCTGGATGAGCTTCTTGCCGCCACCTTCCACCTGGACACGAATACGGCGGGCGCCGGCATCGAGCGCGTTTTCAAGCAACTCCTTCACCACCGACGCGGGACGTTCCACCACCTCGCCGGCGGCGATCTTGTTGGCGGCTTGCTCGGAAAGTACGTGGATGCGGCCCATGGGAAGCTTTTAGCTCTTAGCTTTTAGCTGTTAGCTCTTTCGCGTCAGAGTGATTTTCATTTTATGAGGTTTGGCACTCACCGGACCGAGATCTTTCGCGGAATCGATCAGCATCATGCCCAAAGATTCCATGAGCGGCACTCCGAAAGGTTTTGTCATTCCGAGCGCAGCGAGGAATCTGCTGTTGCTGAACGCGAGAGACGGACTCACCGCTTTATCTCGTACAACAGGTTGGGACTGCCGTCGGCAGTAGGACGATCCGCCAATCCCGCGTGTCGAGCGCCAATTTTCTCCAGAGCGCGGCGCGAGCGTAGGTTGTTCTCGCCGACCGTGAACACCACGCGCTCCACAAACCGAAAAGCGTGGTCAAGCATGAGGCGCTTCATTTCCGCGTTATATCCCCCGCCCCAGTAGGCACGTTCGAGAAAGGTAAAGCCGATCTCGATTTCGCTGGGCGGACCAGCCTTATAGTCGTGATAGCGCGAGCTGCCGATGATGCGGCCGGTTTTCCGGTCGACGACCGCGAACGCGCCGCCCGAGGCCATGCCGCCGTCGAAAAATCTCTGGAAGACCTCGCGCTGGTAGCGAGTGGGCTCCGGGTGCACTTCCCAGATGAGGGGATCGCTGGCGGCGGCGAAGAGAGCATCGAAGTCATCGGCGCGAAGCGGGCGCAGTTGCACCAACTCGCCGGTCAGTGTGGGCTGGAGTTCGAAATCCATCCTCGTAACCGTAGCACACGGTTCCCGCCGGCCACGCCGCGTGCCTCGTGCCTCAAGCCTCGTGCCTCACGCCTATTTCTTCAGATCCGCCGTCCAATTCGTCACCAGCGTCAGCGGTGCGAAGACTTTCTGGTCGCCGACCTGGTTCACCAGGAATTTCTTGCCATCGGCGCTCACGGTGTACGGACCCTGGGGCGCCGTGACCATCAGAGCCTTCAGCACCTGGTGCGGCGTGCCCAATTCCAGCGCAGATCCGTTTGCGCGGGCATCGACGGCCATGATCGTATCAGTGCCACCAATGAAGTACAGTTCGCGGCCGTCGCTGCGCCAGTACGGAACGTTACCGCCGTCAGTTGACACCTGGTACTTGCCGGCCTCTCCGGGAAACGGTTTGACGTAAATCTCCATCCGGCTGCTCTCGTTGCTCATATAAGCCAGCCACTTGCCGTCGGGGGAAAAGCGCGGTATCACCTCGGTGAATTTTGTGGTGACCTGCGCAATTGGTTTCCTGTCACCGGTCAATGGGAGGACGTACACGTCGTAGCCGCTTGGTATCTTCTTGTCCTCACGGAAGTAGGAAAGGTATTTGCCATCGGCGGTAATCGATGTCGGGTACTCACTCACGCCATCTGTCGCTAAAACCGCCTCCGCATTGCCTGTGCCGTCAGCGGCGCGCCGGTAAATATGCGACTCAGCGCCCGAATTCAGCGAGTAGTAAATCCAGCGTCCGTCCGGAGACCACAGAGACCACGTCGCCCTCCCTTGGCCAAAGGTCAGGCGGGTCCTCGTTTGGCGCTGCAGATCGATGATCCAGATGTCGGTGACCGAACCGGACTCGATGGAAACGGAGACCCGGCGGCCGTCGGGCGACAACGCCGGGAACAAATACTGGGCTGCGTCAGGTGTTGCCGTGCCTGCCTGTTTGCCATCCCTTCCATACCAGTTCAAGTGCGAACCGCTGCTTTCGCCACTGCCCAAGTAGAGCAGCGTGCCGTTCCCGGAAACGGTAACTATGCTGCGGTACACCGAAGTGTTCACCGCCACGTGGTCGGTAATGGGGACGGCGTCGCCTTCCAGTTCGAGTTTGCGCGTGCTGAACTTCTGCGCCATCAGCGCGCCATCGCGCACGAATAGCAGGTACCCTGGATCGGCATAGGCGCCCGAACTTGCCGTGCGGACCAGCAGCTTGGAGTCCTTGCCATCAAGCGAGCCGGCGTAAATTCCACCCCCTTCGGCGCTGCCGGGGGTTTGTGTCCAGAAGATAAAGTGATTGCCGTCGGGCAGAAACTGGGGCCAGCGGTGCGAAGTTTCGCCCGATTTCGTCCTCAGCGTGGTTACCGGTACCGCTGTCCCGCCTGCGGCGGAGACTTTGAATAAGCCTTGGTTTGTACTCGGCGCGAAGAGGATGACATCCTCCTGGTTCCAGGCGCCGCCGCGCCCGAACGATGAGTCGCACAAGGCCTGGGGCGGACCGCCGTTAGCGTCGATCTTCTCCAACTTGCCCTTGGCGAAGAATCCCACAAAGCGGCTGTCATAGGACCAGAACGGATACCCCGCGCCCTCGGTTCCCGCCATCGGCTGCGCCGTGGGTGAGTTCAGAGGTTGGATCCACAACACATCTTCGCTGCCGCCCGGCTTCTTGGCGATGAAGGCGACGCGCCTGCCGTCGGGCGACACCACCACCGGCCCGGACCAATTCGCCAGAAAATTGAACTCCGATTTGTCCGGCGGAAGGACGTAGGAGTGGACCGAGGTTTGCGGCGCACGCGGGACTGCAAAGTAGGCGAACCCCAGTGCGATGGCGGCGATGGCGAGCACGCCGACGGCGATCCACGGCAGCCACCGCATGCGCGACGGCGCGGCGGCTGCAGCGTGCGGACTATCAGCAGGCACTTCGGCGATCCGCTGCAATTCCAACTTCAGGTCGTGCGCGGTCTGCAGCCGCTCGTCGGGGTCTTTTTCCAGGCAGATGCAGATGACGCGATCGAGGCCGGGCGGTGAGTCGGGCCGGACGGTGCTGACCGCGGGTGGATCCACGGCGAGAATCTGTCCGACGATGCTGGCCTGCGTCTTGCCCTCGAAGGCGCGCTTGCCGGTCGTCATTTCGAACAGCATTACGCCGAAGGCGAAAATGTCGGAGCGGGCGTCGGCTTCCACGCCCTGTATTTGCTCCGGCGACATGTATTGCACGGTGCCGATCAAAGCGCCGGCGGTGGAAAGCGGCGGCGCGGTGGACGCCGCCGGGCTGGTCTGCGTCATGGCAGCGGCAAATACCGAAACCGAGGCGGCCGATCCGGCTCCGCTCGCCACTCCGGCCGCGACCGGTTTCGCCAGGCCAAAGTCGAGCAGCTTGGCCCCGGATTTGGTCAGCATGACGTTGCCGGGCTTGAGGTCGCGATGAACGACGCCTGCGCGATGCGCCTTCTGCAGCGCATCCGCAATTTCGATCGCGATCCTGAGCAGTTCCGGCGCGGCCAGCGGGCCTTTCTTCAGGCGGTCGGCCAGCGACTCGCCTTCTAAAAACTCCATGACCAGAAAATCGGTGCCGGATTCATTGCCGATGTCGTGCAGCACACAGATGTTCGGGTGCTGGAGCTGCGAAATGACCTTGGCCTCCCGCTCGAAGCGGGCTTTCACTTCCGGGCTGGCGATCAATTTGGAGTTGAGAACCTTGATGGCAACCGTCCGCTCCAGCCGCGTGTCGCGCGCCTTGTACACTTCGCCCATGCCACCGGCGCCGAGCGGCGACTGGATCTCGTATGGTCCGAGTTTCATGCCTGCGGATAGGGCCATCGCTCACTCTCGATTCGGCGGTTCATCATCCCACAACCGCCGCTAGTTCTTTTTCAACGATTCCTGCCAGTTCACCAGCAGGCTGATTGGTGTTGATGTTTGTTCGGGCACCCGGTTCAGGATGAAGCGCTTGCCATCGGGCATGACTTCATAAAAGCCGTTGAAAGCGGTATTCGGAATCTCGAAAAGCGGCCGCGGAGTGCCGACCTGCGGCTGCGCGCCTGAGCCGTCGAAGGCGACCGCGTAGGCGCGATTATCGGTTCCAAAATAGAAGATCTCTTTACTGTCGCCACGCCAGCAGGGGAATTGTCCCCCGTTGGTCGAGACCTGCCACTTGCCGGCGCTTGCATTCGGGTACGGGACCAGGAAGACCGTCAACTGCCCGGATTCGTTCGAGGTATAGACGAGCCAGTGCCCGTCGGGTGAAATGCGGAAATCGATGATGTTGCCATTGGTCGAGGGGGGCGCGACGACCTCCTCCGGCTTCCCGCCACCCGATAGCGGAAGGGCGTAGATGCTATTGCCGGTCGGACCGGCACGCCGGATGTACAGAAGTGTCTTGCCGTCGGGAGTCTGCTCCGGCAATACCGCCGCCGGCCGCATTCCGTTCGGGCCGCTCA
>JBOGLI010000565.1:0-1926 GCA_050746165.1 Terriglobales bacterium
CCGGCTGCCCTCAGCCGGTCTCAGGACGAAGCATGCGGGTCATACCGGCCCCGGCTGAGGGCAGCCGGGGCCACACCTTCATCTGTACCTTGGGTTCATCCATAACCACGGAGGGCAGCCGGGGCCACACCTTCATCTGTACCTTGGGTTCATCCATAACCACGGATACTTCTCCGGTTCGTCCGTCAGACCGGCTCGCACCGGATTCGCGTAGATGTAATTGAATTTGTCGTCTGCGTCGTCTCCGGACCGAATTACGTGATCAAACGATTCTTCTCGCCACACTGGTCCGCGGCGGCCAAGAACTTTGTTTATCCTATGCGCCGAGACACGTTTGATCGCACACAGAATGTCCGGTAATGCGCGAACCTGCATTCGCTCCATATCGGTCAGCGGCGTAAACATCATGTGGACGTGGTCGGGCATGACGACGGCGACGTCGAGGTCAATTGTGCGCTCGTGATCATGCAAGCAGCATTCGAACACGATGTTCCGTAACTGAGGCGAAAGTCGGGTTCTATGCAGTGTTCCGAAGGTCACGAAGTGTTTCTTGCCTTCCCACTGCATGTGCGGAAGACAGCGGCGATAGTAGCTTCGCGGAAGCATGCGTGTGGGACCGGCTGCCCTCAGCCGGTCCCATTCGAAGATCTCCGGTGACTACTCCGCAAGGAAAATCTTTGGGCCGTGGAAGAAAATCGCACAATAAATTCCCACTTCGGACTCGTCCCGCCTGAGAGCAGGCTGGACCACACGCAGGTTCTGCCTCGTCCTGGCTGAGGGCAGCCGGGACCACACGCTGTAGAATGAAAGTTTCATGCCTGACGTTCGTCGCGGTCTGATCATCGTCAATACCGGTCCCGGCAAGGGCAAGACCTCGGCCGCGATGGGCACCGGCCTGCGCGCCGTCGGCAACGGGATGAAGGTCCTGATGCTGCAGTTCCTGAAGGGCTCCTGGCATTACGGCGAACTCGATGCGGTGAAGGCCTTCGGCGACAACTTCGTCATGAAGCAGATGGGGCGCGGGTTCGTGAAGGTCGGCGGCGCCGAGACCGATCCCGAGGACATCCGCATGGTCGAGGAGGCGTGGGCCGAGGCCGAGCAGGCGATCCGCTCCGGATTGTGGGACTTGGTGATCCTCGACGAGATCAATTACGCGATCAGCTACGGCATGCTCAGTCCCGAAAAGGTAATGGCGGTGTTGCGCGAAAAGCCGGAAATGGTGCACGTCATCTTGACGGGGCGCAACGCGCATCCGACAATCATTGACTTGGCCGACACCGTCACCGAGATGCGCCAGGTAAAGCACGCGTACGAGAAGGGCGTGCTGGCGCAGAGAGGAATCGAGTACTGATTGCGGAATTGCAGAATTTGGGAATTGCGGAATTGAACAGAAGGAATGCGCGAATTTAGAAATCGCGCAGAACTCGACCAAATTACTCAATTCCGCAATTCCGCAATTACTTCATCCTTATGACCTGGTTCAAGCGAGAGTCGAGCGAGCTGGACACCTCGGGCGAGAAGAAGATCCGCACCGAGGGGCTGTGGGTGAAGTGTGAGGGATGCCGCCAGATCGTCTGGAAGAAAGACCTGGAGGACAACCTTAATGTCTGCCCCAAGTGCGAGAAGCATTTCCGAATCGACGCGCGCACCCGGCTCGCGCAACTGCTCGACGGCGACTACGAAGAAGAAGATATGTCGCTGGCCTCGACCGACCCGCTGAAATTCACCGACCTGAAGTCCTACGCCGGTCGCCTCAAGAAAGCGCAGAAGGAAACGGGGTTGAAGGACGCGATCATCAACGCGCGCGGCAAGCTCAACGGGCGCGACGTGTACATCAGCGCGATGGAGTATTCGTTTATCGGCGGCAGCATGGGCGCGGTGGTCGGCGAGGCGATTACGCGGAACATTGAGCGCGCGACCGAAGAG
>JBOGLI010000566.1:0-7318 GCA_050746165.1 Terriglobales bacterium
GGCATTGATGTCGCAGAACGAACCGGCATAGATCGATTGCGGGTAATTAGCGGCGAAGAAGTGCTGGATGGTGAGCGCGGAGAACACGATCATTCCCGCGCCCGCGGCGAAGCTGGCATAACGCGGCCAGCGGTTCTCGAGGGTGAGGCTCGACATGTTGTGAACCTAGGCAGTTGCCGGCGGTCCGGCTGTGATGTCCCGCACGGTTGGCTGTGACAGTGCGAAATATCACTGAAATCCTGGGCTCGACATTTCTATGATTGGGTGGCCGGAGAGGTGTAGTCCGTCCCGAACGGCACCGGCAAGAGTTCATCATTTTCAGGAGGACTTGTGAGAAAGGCTCAAGCATTTTTAATGGCGATTCTCGCCACGGCAGCGATACTGGCGATTTCCGTGCCGACGTTCGCGCAACAGAAGACACCGCAGGACATCATCATTCTTAAGGGCAGTCCGATGGGCGGGGTGAAGTTCATGCACACGGCCCACTCGAAGGACCGTGGCATCAAGTGCGACACCTGCCACCATCCCTCGAAAAGCGAGAAGCCGTCGAAGGTTGCGACGCAATCCTGCGCCGATTGCCACACCAAGACCGCTGCCGCCCCAATGAAGACGAACTACAAGTCGGCCTTCCACGATGCTATGGCGAAGAAGGGCATTTGCATCGATTGCCATCTCGCGCAAAATGCGAAGGGCAAGAAAGCGCCGACGAAGTGCACGGAGTGCCACCAGAAGGCGAACGCGTAAGCCGGGACAAGGGACGAGGCGTGAACGTTGAGGTTTGCTCCTTGCCCCTTATTCCTGTCTTACGGCATTTTCACCATGTAGGTGCCGCAGTCGCCGAAGATCTTCAGCAGTCCAGTGAGGCCGAGGAGATCGCGCACGTGGCGGTTGAAGTTGACGAGGCGGAGTTCGCATCCGGAATTCTTTGATTTCACGTAAAGCATGACGACGGCGCCGATACCGGAGCTGTCGAGGTGCTCGAGTTGGGTGAAGTCGAGCACGAGTACCTTCGCGCCAGGGATCAGCGCCCGGACCTGCTCCTTGAATTCTTCCGAGTCCTGCGAGGTGAGACGACCGCTGCACCGAACCACCGTTTCCGTGTCGCTGACATGAGTGCGGAGTTGCAGGCGGCGAGAGCGCGCGGGCACGGTGGACATGGCAGTTCCTCCTGGAGGACGCTTCTTGCGGTGGTTTCCCACCCCGGGTGAGAGTGGCGGAATTGTACACGAGGCGTGACGCGTGAGGCATGAGGCACGAGGATTAAAATCAGATTCATGGAACTGCGCAAACTTGGCAATTCGGGATTGGAAGTGTCGCCGCTGTGCTTCGGCGGGAACGTGTTCGGGTGGACGGCGGACGAGAAGACTTCGTTCCAACTGCTCGATGCGATGCTCGATTCGGGCGTGAATTTCGTCGATACCGCAGACAGCTACTCGACATGGGTGGCTGGGCATCAAGGCGGCGAATCGGAGACGGTCATTGGGCGCTGGTTTGGGGCGCGGAAGAACCGCGAGCGCGTGTTGCTGGCCACAAAGGTCGGATCGGACCTGGGCGGCGGCAAGAAAGGTCTGGCGAAGTCCTATATCCTCCGCGAAGTGGAAGACTCTTTGCGGCGGCTGCAAACTGACTACATCGACCTTTACCAGACGCACCGGCCAGACCCAGGCACGCCGGAGGAAGAGACGCTGAGCACGTACGCGAAGCTGGTGGAGCAGGGCAAGGTGCGCGCGATCGGCACATCGAACTACACGGCCGCGCAGCTTGCGGAGGCGCTGGCCATCAGCCGCGAACATCGCTGGCCACGCTATGAGAGCCTGCAACCGAATTACAACCTCTACGACCGTGCCGATTACGAGCGGGAACTGGAACCGGTGTGCATGAAAGAAGGGATCGGAGTGATTCCGTATTTCTCGCTGGCGGCGGGATTCCTGACAGGGAAGTACCGGTCGGAGGGCGATCTTGCGCAGCGGGCGCGGGGACAGTTCGTCAAAAAATATATGAACGAGCGCGGGTTTGCGATATTGGCGGGGCTGGACGAGGTCGCGAAAGAAGAGAACGCGACACCGGCACAGGTGGCGCTCGCGTGGCTGATGGCACGGCCGTCGATCACCGCGCCGATCGTCAGCGCAACGTCAGTCGAGCAGTGGAAAGAGATCGCGCGGGCGACGGAATTGAAGCTGAGCGCGTCAGCGATCGAAAGACTCAACGCGGCGAGCGGTTACTGACCTGTCAAGCGGGCACGACGCCAGTGCGGGAGAAATCGCGCCCTTTGAAGAGTAACGTTTCCCCGTAGCTTTACAGCACATAAGCGAAGCAGTCCCCCAAAGTGCACACTTACTCCACGGGAACCAGACTTGAGCCTGACTATCATGATCTTCGCCGTCTGGCCACAACCGCTTGCACCGGTGCATTCGCTGGGAGCATCGGCGGCAGTTGCCGCAATGCCGCTTGCGGTCGTACTGATTCTCATGGGCGGCTTCCGCAAGGGCGGCCTGGTCGCGTCGGGTTGCGGTTTGGCGACGGCCGCGGCGCTTGCGTTCGGCGTGTGGGGAATGCCCGCCGGATTGCTGGCGTGGAGCGTCGTATTTGGGTTCGCATACGCGGCGTGGTCGATTCTCTGGCTGGTGTTTGCCGCGCTCTGGCTCTACCACCTATCGGTCGATACTGGATCGTTTGAACAACTGCGGCAGTGGATGAAGGCAAACGCGTCGGGTGAACCGTGCGTGCAGGCGATGCTGGTGGCGTTTTGCTTCGGCGCCCTGCTGGAGGGCAGCGCGGGTTTCGGAGCGCCGGTGGCGATCACGGCATTCCTGCTGGTCGGACTGGGATTCGAAGCGCGCAAGGCAGTGGTCGTCTCGCTGGTTGCGAATACGGCACCGGTGGCGTTCGGCGCGCTGGGAGTGCCGATCGTCGCGCTGGCGGGCGTGACGGGGCTGGACATCATGAAATTGTCGGCCATGGTGGGGCGGCAGTTACCAATCCTGTCGCTGGTGCTGCCGGCCTACCTGGCGCTGATGATCGGAGGGAGAAGCGGACTGCGGCGTTCGTGGCCCGCCGCACTGGTGGCAGGCGGGAGTTTCGGGACAACACAGTTCCTCGTCTCGAACGTGTGGGGGCCGTACGCCACGGACGTGATCAGCTCATTGATTTCAATCCTGGCCCTCACTACTTTCCTGCGCTATTGGCGTCGCGACGAGGCGGGCGTTAAAAGCGTGGCGGACGGCAATCCCGCGCTGCGGGTCAAGTCGGCGGCCGTTTCGGCATGGGTGCCATGGGCGACGTTGTCGGTCGTGGTCGTGCTCTGGACTTATCTGAAAGTCTCCGCGCACTGGCAAGTGAATATTGCCATCCCGCACCTGCATCAGGGCGTATTCATTAGCCTGTACGGGAAACCGTACGCCGCGATCTTCGCCTTTCAACCGCTCGCGACGGGCACCGGCGTACTCGTGGCAACGATGGTGACAGCGCTCCTGTTTCGCGCTCGGCCGAATGTCGTCATCCATTCGGGCGGAAAAGCGTTGCGCCAATTGTGCCTGCCCGGGGTGACGGTGCTGTTCATCGTGGGATTGGCATATCTCTACAACTACTCTGGAATGGCGTTCACGCTGGGCGCGGCGGTGGCGGGTGCGGGAAGAGTGTTTCCGCTGGTCAGCAGCTATCTCGGTTGGGTGGCATGCTTTTTGAGTGGCAGCGACACGGCGTCGAACCTGCTATTTGGAAACCTGCAGGTCGCCGCGGGCGCGCAACTGCACTTGAATCCGATCCTGCTGGCGGCGACGAATTCGTCGGGAGCGGTGGCGGGAAAAATGATCTCGCCGCAAAACATTGCGATCGGCGTGACCACCGTCGGACTCGTCGGGCAGGAGGGACGTATCCTGCACAAGACGTTCTGGCACAGCGTCGCTCTAGCGGCGGCAATCGGCGTGATCGCGCTGCTGCAAGCCTACGTATTTCCCGGCATGGTGCCGTAATTAGCTACTGGGCTTTCGTTCCGGCAGCGGCACGCCACTCTGCTCCCAAGCGGTGTACCAGAGGTCGAGCAATTCCTGGGCGCCGGCGGCGAGGCGCTCGCGGACGAACTCGCGGCCCTCAGGAGTTCCAGTGTCTTTGAAGGCGCCCGCCTTCTCGAGCTGGTACGTCTTCTCCACCAGCGCGTTCGAAGCGCGCAGGTAGGCGACGTAATCCTGGAACGGGTGCTGTAACTGGACCGGGTCTTTCAGCAAATCGCCGAAGGCAAGATACTGCTGCGCGCGCTGCACGAAGCCGCTCTCGAATTCGTAGTGGACGTTCTTAGCCGTTGTGTAACCGTTGGGATTGTCGCCGACCCAGCCGTTGTACTGGATCGTGGTGTGCATCGGGTTGGCCCCATCAGCGACGTAATGGCCGAGCCAACCGGCGTAGAAGATGGCGTTCTGCTCGGCGTCGGCGGTGGGCTTGCCTTCAGCTTGCAGGCGGCGGTACTCGCGGAAGGCGACAACGAGGCGCTGGAAAACCTCGGTTGTGGCGTAGGGCTGGAGGCCGACCTTGTCGGGATCGAAGTCCTCGGCGTGGGACTTGGCCGCAATCTTCTTGGCGTAAAGGAGGCGATAAAACTCGTAACGGCCCTCGGGGAGTTGAGGGATATCGGCGACGCGCTCAAGGTCGATGAAATGGTCGGGTTCCTGGGCGTTCTTCAGCGAAGCCTCCTGCGGATTGCGCCAGCGGTCGGGCTCGGGGCCGAGATACTCGATGTGCGACGCGGCCTGTTTGAGGAACTGAGGCATGCTGGCTGGAATGTGCTCGGCCGCAGTGCGGTTAATCATCATGTGGCCCATATCGCCCCATGCGCCGGCAATCTGGACGCATAACGCGATGAGACATAGAACCGCCGCCGCCCGGGCGGAGCGCTTCACCAATTTCATGAACGACCCCTGGTTGAGAGACTCGAAACAACTTTAATCGAGCGGGCAGAGAAGTAGAAAGTGAAAAGTCGGAAGTATTATTGGCCGCGATTTCGCTTCGTTAATTGGCGCGCAAAGAGTGTAACGAATGAGCGCGGCGCCCGTGTCCGCTGCCGATGCTGCGGACGCGATCGTAAGCCGTGTGCAGATCGTGGCTGAGCAGGTGTACGACCTGCAGGCAGGCTTCGCGGTGCTCGCGCAGGAAGTGCATGAGTTCCTTGCGGCGGACGAAGGCGACCTGCGCGTCGTCGAGCATCTCGGCCGTGACTTCGTACGTTTTGCCGGACATGGTGGCGCTCAGGCCGAGGACCTCGCCCGGGCCGGCGACACGCAGCATCAGGCGCTTACTGGAGTCGTCCTTGGAACTGACGGAGAGCTTGGCGCGTCCTTCGCAGAGGACGAAGATCCCGCGGGCGTGACGGCCTTCGAGAAAGAGGGCTGCCCCGCGCGGGACGCTCGCGAGCTGCTTGATCCCGTCGAACGCCTGCAGCGCTTCGGACGGCAGGTCGCAAAACATCCGATCGGGCCGCATCTCGCAGGTAAAGCAGCTTCGAGTGGCATGCTCCATACTGCTGTTGATATCGCGTATGACGCTGTTGAAACAGTGATAACAGTCACCAATCCGGGTGATGGCGACGCGGTGGGTGACAATGTTGAGGCATCAGTCGTGAGGCGTGAGGCATGAGGAACGACGGCAGCGACTTCGCTCCGGGGTTCGGGTTGGAATGCTAAAATAGAGGCAATTCAGAGCAGGGAAGCCTCAAGTTCCAATCAATGTTGGTGCGGTGCGCGTGCGGGCGTTGGGGTCCGACGGGGCCGCCAATTTTAAGATCCAAACCGTGGATGTATTCATGCGAATCGTTGTTCTCGCTGTTCTCCTGGGCGTCGCCCCGATCATGGGCGCACAGCAATTAATCCCGCGTACCACCGCGCCCTTGCAGGCGGATTCTACGGCTGCCGCGGAAACACCCGCGGCGGCTGTGGTGCACCTGGAAGTACCGAGCGGAAGCGTCCTGAAGCTGGCGCTGGAAAACGATGTGCGGGTGAAGCGCGTCGGGGAGCAGGTGCAGGGCAAGCTGCTCGAACCGGTGTATGCATTCAACAAGCGGGTGATTCCCGCGGGCAGCGAATTGTCGGGAAGGATCGCGTCGATCGAGAATATCCACACCAAGACGCGGGTGCTATCGGCGCTGAATGCCGACCTTTCCCCGTACCGCAAGGTCAGCGTGCGGTTTGATTCTGTGCGGATGCTCGATGGACGCACGCTGGCGCTGGATACGGAGAAGAGCACGGGCTCAATCGGGACGCTGGAATTTGTTTCCGCGCCTGATAGGACGAAGTCGCGCACGGAGGAAGCAAAGAACGTCGCGACAAAGCAGATCGCCGACCTGAAAGCGCAGGCGAAGCAGGAGTGGGAGCACACTCTGCACGAGGTGCGCGATCCCGGCAAGGTGCACCGGCTGGAACGTTATGCGCTGGCGGAATTGCCGTACCGTCCGGAGTACCTGGACAGGGGCACGGCGTACGACGTGCGGCTCACGGCGCCGTTGGAATTTGGAAACGAAGTGGTTCCCGCACAGGAGCTGACGTCAATCGGCACGCCGCCACCGAACGGCGCAGTGGTTCACGCGATGCTCGCGACACCGCTTACCTCAGCGACGGCGAAGAAGGGCGAGACGGTGAAGGCGGTCATCACGCAGCCGGTCGAGGTAGATGGGAAGCTGTACGTCCCCGAAGGAAGTGTCCTGGTGGGGAAAGTACTCGAGGCACGCGCGGCGCGGCGGCTGGGACACAACGGTCAGTTGCGGATCGCGTTTTCGCAACTGCGTCCGCCGAACGGAGCGGGAGAGCAGATTGAAGGCGCGCTCGAAGCATTCGCCGCCAATCACGACGACAATCTCAGGTTGGATTCCGAAGGGGGCGCGACCGTGCACCCGCCCAACACGCGCTACCTGACCACGGGTCTGGCACTCGCGCTGGCGGCAGCGACTTCGATGGGAGACCGTGAAGACCGTATGCAGGGCGGAGGCGCCGATACGGGACCGTCGGCCGCGAGCGGACTATCGGGGTTCAAGGCCGTGGGTATGATTGCGGGCGCGGTGTCGAAATCGCGTGCAGTCGGCGGCGCCTTGGGATTCTATGGAGCGGGATTGTCGGTGTGGTCGCATTTCCTCAGCCGCGGGCGCGATGTCGTGTATCCGCAAGGGATGAGCATGATCATCGCGCTGGGCGAGCATAAGAAGTAGTTAGGAGTTAGGGGTTGGGAGTTAGCGGGAACAAGAAGTGCTCAGTGCCCCGGTCACGGCACTGAGCACTCTGCACTTGGATCATCGCTGTTCCTGGATGGGCGCCAGCCCGTTCTTCTGCAGGACCTGATT
>JBOGLI010000567.1:0-7532 GCA_050746165.1 Terriglobales bacterium
GAAGGGGCTCGCCGCCGGAGACCTGGACGACACAGGGCTGCAGGGTGTCCATGTCGCGGCGATAGTCGGACGGCTGCAGGTTGCGCGACGAGTCGCGCGGGCCGCCGTGGTCGCAATGACGACAGTAGCAGGAGCAGGCGTCGGTGACTTCGAAGGAGACGACGATGGGGCGTCCGGCGACCCAGTTGCGGGAGCCGCGGGCGATAATGCGAAGCGAATCGGAAAAGGGAACTTTGCGCATGAAAGATGGCGCATGGCGCATGGCCCATGGCCGATGGCAACCCACCCAAGCAAAACCGGCCAGGGTGGGGCACCCAAACTGCTAGCGTAGCGGCAGCGGGAACAATGAGCGGTGATGGGCGTCACACGCGGCAGTGAGGCACGGAAATCGAGCGCGGCGAGGCAGCGAATGGGTTTGCCCGCTGGGGCCACAGCGCATAGAATTTAACGGCAAGCCAGCCGCACTGCCGAGGACAATTGAAGCGCGTCATCGCCATCTATCCCGGGACGTTCGACCCGCCGACGAACGGTCATCTTGACCTGATCCAGCGCGGGTCGGCGATCTTCGACGAACTGGTGGTCTCGATCCTGCGCAATCCGGACAAAGAGACAGCCCTGTTCTCGCTGCGGGAACGGCACGAGATGCTGGACGCGCTAGTAGAGCCGTTCGACAACGTAAAGGTCGATACGTTCGACGGGCTGCTGGTCGATTACGCGGCGCGCATGGGGGCGGGAGCTTTGTTGCGCGGTATCCGGGCCATCAGCGATTACGAGTACGAACTGCAGATGGCGCTGATGAACCGCAAGCTGAATCCCGGGCTGGAGACGGTGTTCATGATGCCGGCGGAAGCGTACACGTACGTCAGTTCGCGGCTGGTGAAACAGATTGTGCAGCTTGGGGGGTCGGTGCACGGACTGATTCCCGACCTGGTCGAGGAGCGGCTGCAAAAGAAAATCCGGTCAACACGAAGAAGGAAGGGCTAATCATGTCAGCAGGAGCGCAGGTGAAGGTGGAACTCACGGAACGGATCAACCGCATTGAAGTTTCGGCGACCTTGGCGGTGGCCAACGAAGCGGACCGCATGCGTAAACAGGGCGCGGACCTGGTGGACTTCGGCGCGGGTGAGCCGCATTTCAATACGCCGGAACACATCAAGCAGGCGGCGATCGATGCGATCCATGCGAACTTCACGCGCTATACGCCGGTGGCCGGAGTGGTCGAGTTGCGCGACGCGATTTTCAAACGCCATGCGGCGGACTTCGGATCGGACTACAAGCGCGAAGAAGTGGTCGCGGCGACCGGCGGCAAGCAGGCGCTGTTCAATGCCGTGCAGGTGCTGGTGGAAGATGGCGACGAGGTGATCGTGCCAACGCCGGCATGGGTTTCGTTCAAAGACATCGTCGGGTATGCGGGCGGGAAGAGCGTTTTCGTGCCGACCGATGAAGCGAAGGGTTTCGCGCTGTCGGCGGAGATGATCGAACGGGCGATCACCGACCGGACAAAAGCAATCATCCTGAACTCGCCGACGAATCCGTCGGGCGCGGTGATCGACCCGGAGACCTTTACGGCGGTGGTGCGCATGGCGGCGCGGCGCGATATCTGGGTGATCTGCGATGAATGCTATGTCTATCTCGATTACAGCGGGCGTCGTTTTTCGGGCGGGTCGATCCTGGATTGCAAGGAGCGGATCCTGGTGATCGGGTCGCTGTCGAAGACGTATGCGATGACCGGGTGGCGGCTCGGGTACGCGATGGGTCCGGCACCGGTGATCGCGGCGATGTCGAAATTGCAGAGCCAGTCGACGTCGAACCCGACATCGATAGTGCAGAAGGCGGCAATTGCGGCGCTGACCGGCCCACAGGATTGCCTGAAGCAGTTCACGGAAGAATTCATTCGCCTGCGCGACCGCATGGTCCACGGACTGCGGCAAATCCCGGGGGTGCGCTGCAACATGCCGGACGGGGCATTCTACGCGTATCCGAACGTGTCGGCGTTTTTCGGGAAGCAGGGCATCACGTCGGCGACCGAGGTTGCCAACAAGCTGCTGCGCGAGGCCGGCGTGGTTACGGTGCCGGGTGAGGCATTCGGGACGAAGGAACACATCCGGCTGTCGTACCCGACGAAGCCCGAGGCGATCGACAAAGGGCTGGAGCGGATGAAGAAGTTCTTCGGGGCGCTGTAAAGTAAGCCAAGTGGCGAAGTGGCTTACATTCCCCTATAATGTAAGCCATGGGCATAAAGATCAAAGTATCGGAAAAAGGGCAGGTGGTCCTTCCCGCGGAACTGCGCAAGAAACTAAACATCAAGAAGGGGACAGAGCTTGACGCCGAAGAATATGGCGGGCGCCTGATTCTCCAGCCGGTCACCGATGAGTACATTCGATCGATCCGCGGAATGCTGGGAGATGTTTCCGACATCTTGGGGCAATTGCGAGCCGACCGGCAGATGGATGAGACGGATTGAAGCGCTTCGTTCTAGATGCGAACGCTGTTCTCGCCCTGGTGGGCAACCGGAGCGGCGCAGGCCAGGTGGAGCATCTGTTCAGTGAAGCGCGCAGGACGGGCGTGCCGCTCCTGATGTCGGTAATCAATTGGGGCGAAGTGATCTCCGCGACGTGGAAGACACGAGGCGAGACCGAAGCACGAAGGGTGGAAACGACATTCCGGCCACTTCCGCTGGCACTTTGCCATGTCGACGAAGCCATGGCGTTCGAGGCGGCGCGGCATGTGGCAGTGCATCGATTACCATATGCCGACAGCTTCGCAGCCGCGCTTGCTGAGCGCGAACGCGCCACGCTCGTGACATCCGACCCTGATTTCAAACGCTTGGGTAAGCAACTTCCGATCCTATGGCTGCGCTGACCTTCATCCGACCCAAGCGTCGGTGACCTCGGTCACAGCGGAATGTGCGCCGCCATCCCTACAATTTTCATGTGGCGCGCGAGAAGATCCTCATCGTCGATGACGAGAGCCTGGTTCGCTGGTCTCTGCTGCAGAAGGTCCAGGAATGGGGCTTCCAGCCGGTGGAGGCCGACAGCGGCCGGGCGGCGCTGGAGGCGGTGCAGAACGATCCGCCCGACCTGGTGCTGCTCGACCTGCGCCTGCCCGACATCAGCGGCATCGAGGTGCTGCATCAATTCCGGCAACATGCGCTGCAGGCGCCGGTGATCATGATCACCGCCGATTCGCGGGACAACGTGCGCGATGCCCTGATGAACCTGGGGGCGTTCCAATTCTTCGAAAAACCAATCGAGTTCGACAAGCTCGAATTTTCGGTGCGCAATGCGCTGGAGAGCGTGCGGCTGAAATCGGAAAACGCCGACCTGCGGGGACAGGTGCGGCGGCGCACCGGGTACCACGAAGTGATCGGCGTCTCGCGCAAGATGGCGGAGCTGATGGGATTCGTGCGCAAGGTGGCGGCGAGCGAGGCGACGACCATCCTGATCCAGGGCGAGAGCGGCACCGGCAAGGACCTGATCGCCAAGGCCATCCATTATGAGAGCTCGCGGTCGGAGAAGCCGTTCGTCGCCATCAATTGCTCGGCGATCCCGGAAATGCTGATGGAGGCCGAGCTTTTCGGGCACGAGCGCGGCGCCTTCACCGACGCCAAGCAGATGAAGAAAGGGCTGTTCGAGGTCGCCGATGGAGGAACGCTTTTTCTCGATGAAATCGGCGAGCTCTCGCCGCTATTGCAGGCGAAGCTGCTGCGCGTGCTGGAAGACCAGGTGATCCGGCGCGTGGGGGGCGTGCGCGACATGCAGGCGGATGTGCGCGTGATCGCTGCCAGTAATCGCGACCTGGAACGCGCGGTGCGCGACGGACACTTCCGCCAGGACCTCTACTACCGGCTCGCCATCATCAGCATTTTCCTGCCGCCGTTGCGCGAGCGCCGCGACGACATCCTGCCGATGGTGGATTTCTTCATCGAGCGCTATAACCGGAAATTCAAGAAGTCGGTGCGCGGCATCAGCGAGGAAACAAGCAAACTCCTGCTCTCCTACGATTGGCCGGGAAACGTGCGCGAACTGAAGAACGCCATCGAGCGCGCCATGATCCTTGAGGACGAAGCCTGCTTGCGACCGATGTACCTGCCGTTTTCGGTGGGACGGGCGCCGGAGGGATTGACGGCGTTCGAAGCCGCGTCTGGAGAACAAGTCCCACAAGCGCTGGCGAATGGACGCATCCTGCCGCGGCTTTCGATTCCCGAGGGCGGAACGTCGCTGGAAGAAATCGAGCGGGCGCTGGTGGAGATGTCGATGAAGCAGGCCAACGGCAACCAGACGCATGCCGCGCGTCTGCTCGACATCAGCCGGGACGCGCTGCGCTACAAGCTGAAGAAATTCGGGCTGATGCAGAGCGAGGACGAATCCGCGGCGGGATGAAATTCGTTGTTGGTTCTTGGTTGTTGGTTCGTTGGTTTCGGGCTGAAGAATTTCTCGTTTAGCTGTATCCGGGGCTGAAGCCGATTCCGCGGGATGCTGTTCACCGGCCTGAAGGCCGGTGCTTCCACCGGATACACAAACGGTGCTTCCACGAGCAACCGGGCAACTAACAACCAACGACCAACGACCAACAACGCTCTTCTACCACTCGGGGGCGCGGTTGCAACCCTCCTCGGCAATGGCGGCGCGGTCGTCCGGGCGGATGTCCACGAACTCGATCCCGATACCAACACCAGGCAGGCAATAGCGGACCTCGCCGCGCGCGTGCACGAGCCTGCCGGAGTGTCCCAGGCGGAAGCGAACTTTCACCGACGAGCCTTCGGCAAACGCCTGCGGCGTATTGATGAACATGCCTTGGGGGCTGATATCGGGGATACGCACGGCGATCTGGCGGGGGAATCCCTCGTACACCAATTGCATTTCGGTGCAGCAGGTATGGCGCGCGACGCGGCGCTGGTCGCCGGTGAGCGTCGGGATTTTCGGTGGCTCGATGCGGGAGGCGCGCGCGGAAGGTCGTCTCATGAGGCTAGCGTATCCCGGCGGAGGCGGCGCGAAGTCAGAGAGAGCGCGAAAATCGGGTGGCGCTTCTCCGATTTCGAACTCGTCCCGATCAGGGAACGATGCGTTTGCCGGAGACGAACGGATTACCGCCGGCGATATAGCGCAGATTGTCCGCGGCAGCCTTGGTGATGCCGATGCGCGGGGTGGCGAGCACCTTCGGCGGCTTGGCGCCGTCATCGGCGATGAGCAGATCGGTCGAGCCGGTGAGGTCCTTGCCGTTATCCGCCGGGCGCGTGATGGCGAGCGCTTCACATAAGCGTCCGGGGCCGCTGGTGAGCAGCTTCAATCCGGCCGTACGTTGCGGCGTCGCGGCCATGCCTCGATGTTTCGCCATGAGAGCGAGGCCGTACAGCGGCTCAAGCGCGCGAATCAGCACGCAGCCGGCGTCCCCTTCAGGAAGACAGGAAACATTCAGGCAGTAGTGGTTGCCGTAGATGAAATAGACGTAGGCGTGACCGGGCGGGCCGAAGATCACGGCATTGCGCGCGGTGCGTCCGGCGGCGGAATGAGCGGCGGCATCGTTGCGGCCCAGGTAGGCTTCGGTTTCGACGATGCGTCCGCCGAGCGGGCCTTTCTTCGATTGCCGAACGAGGATTTTTCCCAGCAACTCGCGCGCGACGCGGCGAGGGTCGCGGTCGTAGAAGGAGCGGGGGAGGGGCGAGAGATGGGAAGGGTCACTCAATGTGTGAATATCGTGCCATATCGGACGAAATTCGACACGGAGGCACGGAGACACGGAAAGAGACCACTTTTGCGCGTCAGCTTTGAGTGGCCCCCGGATGAGGGCAGCCGGGGCCACACGCGTGAACCTATTTCAACGCGCAGAGCACGTCATTGGCGTGGCCTTCGGCCTTGACGCCGCGGAATTCCTGCTGGATGCGGCCGTCAGGGCCGATCACGAACGTGCTGCGCTCAATGCCCATCACTTTCTTGCCGTACATGTTTTTTTCCTTGAGGACGCCGAGCGATTTGGCCAGCGATTTATCGGCGTCGGAGAGGAAGGTGAAGGGGAGATCGAACTGCTGCTGAAACTTTTTGAGCGCGGCGGGTTTATCAGGGGAGACACCTACGATGACGGCCCCGCTTTTTTCGAACTTCTTGTGTGCGTCGCGAAACTCGGACGCCTCGATATTTCAACCAGGCGTATTGGCCTTGGGGAAGAAATAAAGGACCAGCGTTTTGCCGGCGAAATCGGACAGCTTGCGGGTTTCGCCGTCCTGGTCGGGCAATTGGAAGGCGGGCGCTTTATCATGGACAGGCATGAAGTATCTCCGGAAGACAATTATCTTACACCGGGCATGGCGTGGCGCATTGATTGCGATGGCGTGCGCTTCCCTGCTCTGTGTCCCGGCAGTCGCGCAGCAAAGGCGTAAGCAAAAGACACCGCGCGCGCTGGCGCTGGTGGAATGGCCGCCCAAGGGCCAGCCTCGGCTCGTACCGATCGCGCTCCTCATCGACGGCCGCTTCTACGATGCCAGCATCTACATGGCGGACCCGGTGCCGATGGCGCTCGAGTACGGCACGGTGTACGAAGTCGAGAAGAGCGGAGACCCGCTCGGTTTCGCGACGGTGGGTGGAGCTCTCGACGCCAGCGGGCACTGGCTGGGCGTCGCCAAATACCAGACGAAGGCGGCGGTGCTGGCTGCGAGCACAAAGAAAACCGCGCCAGCGGTACGCAAGGACCCGGAGGAGGGACCTCCACGGCTGACCAAGGGCGGAGACAAAAAGCCCGCCGCTCCACCGCAAGCGGAACCTGCTCCAGCCCAGAGCAAGCAGAAGCCCGACAGTTCGGGAGATGGCCCGCCACGCCTGCAGAAGCCACAAGAGTCGGAGACGAAAGAAGCGGCCAACCCGCCCGCGCCGACAGAGGCAGCACCCAAAAAAGAAGAAGATGCCGACCTGGCCGGCCGACCGCGATTGCGCCGGGGAAAACCAGTGGAGACCAGCGCGGAGTCGGCGCCTGCTCCACAATCAGCGCGCGTGTCGACGACCGTAGCCCCGGGAAAAACCCCGGCGCAGCCCGCATCGTCGGTTCGCATTTTGCCCGCAATTTCGGATGCCGGTGGGCCGGAGCCGACGTCGTACCTGATGCCGGGCAGCGAGACCGTACCCGCTTCGATGGTGTCGGGCATGCAGGATCTGGCCCGCGCCGCATTGCAGAAATACGCGGACGCGCACGGCGGCGCGCATGCCGGGCCGCTGCAGGACATCGATGTGAGGGCGTTCGATCTTTCACTCGTGAGCCAGGCTACGGTGGTGCTGACCGCAACCGCGCATCCGGCGCCGCCGGAACCAGCAGCACACCCTTCCGCGCGCACGCGGCGGGGAAAGCGTGAGCCGGAGCCGCCGGCGCAACCGGTGGACACGTCGCTGACCTACTGGATCACCGTGGTGGCACGCGAGAACTACAACGGCGACCTGCGCCAGCTCAAGGTTTGGGCCACCGATGACAAACACCTCGACGCGTATCCGCGGATGGAATTGATCGACGCCGTCGATGCCGATGGCGACGGACGCGGAGAACTGCTC
>JBOGLI010000568.1:0-4126 GCA_050746165.1 Terriglobales bacterium
CAGCGCCGGGAGACCCGCAGAACAAAACCGGCCGGATACTGGATCCGGCCGGGAATGCTAACAGTTCTCGATAATCCTCTACTTCGCGTGTTCCTCTTCCGAGGTCCAGCGCAATCCGAAAGAGTACGTCGGCGAGTAGTACTCGCGTTGGATCGGATACTTCTCGCTTCCGTTGTAAAACCCGAACACTTCATTGTTCAGATTCAAGAAGGATGCAATCACGTGCAGGCCGTGCGACTTCGGCAGCAGGTAACTCACCTGCGCGTCGATCTGCGTGTGCGGATACAGGTACGTGTCGCCGTTGGGGCCGGTAATCCCTCCATCCGCGCCATCCTGGTATCCGTACGACCAGATATAGGCATCGTTGTGGGACAATCCCATTCGCGCCGAAATGCCTTTCTTGTCGTACGTCACGTCGAAATTGAGGTTGTTGGGGGCCTGCCGGTCGAGCGCCGGTTTATCGCTGCGGCCGAACCCGGAGGGAAACGTCGCCCGCGAGGTTGTATAGCTGTAGTTCGCTCGCACTCCCATGCCGTTGAACGCGCCTGGAAGGAAGCGCAACTGCTGTTCCCAACTGAGTTCGATTCCGGTAACGTATGCGTTCGGCCCGTTGACCGGCGCAATTTGCTCCGAACCTGCGTAAGGCGCCGCCGTTCGCACCGACGCCACGTAGTAAATCGGGTCGGTCAGGTACTTGTAGAAGAAGCCTCCTTGCAGGATTCCGATCGGCTTCAGGTAACGCTCCAGCACGATGTCGAAGTTCTGGGCGTGTGTGGGGAGAAGCGCGGGATTGCCCGCCGATACCGGCGGCACCGACGTCGGATCAAACGTGACCCCGGGAGAAATGTCGACGAAGTCGGGTCGCGCGATGCCCATTCCGTACGAGGTACGCAAGTCCGTGTTGTCGGTCAGCCTGAATTGCGCCTGCACGCTGGGAAACACGTCCGTGTACGAGTGGTTCCGGGTCAGCGGCGTCACCGACGAAAAATCTCCGTTGTTGTCGAGGAGCACGTTGTTGCCCAGCAGCGCATCGCTGGTTGACTCAACCCGCACCCCGGTTTGCAGCCGCACCCGTCCAAGCGTGACCGTGTTCATCAGGTACCCGGCGTAAATCCGTTCCCCGATGTTGAAGTCATTGCCCAGGTTGCTGACCACGTTCGGGCCGCCCGAGAATGCCGTCGGGTTGCCGTTGAAGTACGCCAGGATCTTGTTGAAGTTGGTGACGGGGCCGAACTTGTAGCGGCCGAAGTAATAGTTCGGATCGCTGAACGGCATGGTGAACTGCGACATCGGAACGGTCGCGTTCGCCGAGAAAGACGTATCGTTGTAGATCTGGTCCTTGGCCCCGTCCCAGACTTTCATTCCGACTGCGAACGTCGAGTAATGGCTGCCGATTGAATACTGCTTCGAGAGGTTGATCGAGCCGACCACGTCGCGTTCGAAGGTGCTCTCGTTCCCCAATCGGAGTCCGCCCAGCGTGTAGGTTGCAGGATCGTAGATGTTGACGCCGTTCAGCACCGGGAACGTCGGTGTGAATCCCCCTGTCGTGTTGACGCCAAATGCAATATTGGACGGGCCGTCGAAGGATGCGCTCGGATATCCGCCTCTGTAGTACGCCTGCGAGGTTCCGATTTCATAAACCAGCAGATACGAGCCCAGCACGTGCCGTGCTCCGGCCTGCACGCCAAAAAGTCGCTGCTTCGGACGGCGATAAACCTGGGTCATCGAAATGTTGCCGGTGTTGTCGGTTGTCGTCGGGGTCAGGAAATTTCCGACCGTCGGCGAATAAATCCAGTCCTGTCCGAAGTCGTTGAAGTGCGCCAACATGCCGTGCAGGTAGAGCGACGACATGTCGCCGAGCTTATAGTCGAGGCCGCCGGCAAAGCCGTAGCGCGAACGGTTGTAGGCGTAATCGCGGATGTCGGCGGTGTTAAAGCCATAGAAGGTCGATCCATCTGGCAGCGTGTTGGCTCCCGCCACGGGCTCCACGTCATTGATGCCGCGGTTGTTGTGATCGTAGCTGCCGCCGAGGATGATCCCGAATTTCTTGTTGTGTCCAAATCTCTGCCCGGCCGTGGCGGCAAACTGGTCGCTCGTCCGGCCGTTCACGATAGGCGTGTAGCCGCCCATGGAAAGAATGCTGAAGTACGGCCGATCGGCTGGCGTGCGTGTCACCAGGTTCACCGATCCGCCGATCGCATCGGCGTCCTGGTCGGCCTGCAGCGTCTTGCTGACCTCGACGGAATCCACCAGTTCCGCGGGGATAACGTCGAGCTTCACATTGCGGATGCCCTCCGGGGAAGCCATATGCATGCCATTGATGGTGACGTTGCTCAGGCGCGGTTCCGTGCCGCGAATCTGAACGTATTTGCCTTCGCCCTCGTCGCGCTCCAGCGACACGCTCGGCAACCGTCCTACCGCGTCCGCGATATTCGTGTTCGGGAGGCTCGTGATGACCTCCGAGGGCAGGACTTGCACAATGTTGTCGGCGGTGCGCTCGCGATTCAGGGCCGCCACCTCACCCACCTGCCGCTCGCCTCGCACCGTTACCTGCTCGCTGCGCGAACTGACCTGCAACACCGCAGTAGCGTTCACCACGGAACCTGCGGTCACGCTCACGTCTTTCGAAAACGGTGCGAATCCGATGTAGGACACCGTGACGGTATAGTGCCCGGGCGCTACGCCGGTCAGGGTGTAGCGTCCGTCCGCGCCGGTGACGGCCGTCTCCGAGCCCGGCTGGAGCTGGACCCTGGCGCCCTGCAGAACGCCGCGGCTGGCATCGGTCACCGATCCGGTGACGGTGCCTTTTCCGATCTGTGCGACCGAGGAGACGCTCAAGCAAAGCAATGAAGTAAGCGAGAAGACTAGAAACCGCCGCACGACACACCTCCTGTGGACTCTGTTTTCTTCTTTTGCAGCCGCAGGCGGACCACGCGCAGGCACGCCCAATTACCGTCGGGATCGGACCGACTCGAAATGCGAAACTAAATGGCGAATTTAAATCGCGCATTAAATAGAAATGACAGTTGTGTGAATTGTCGCCTTAGTCCCGTGGATAACTCGTGGGACGATATGTTGATAGGGGCTGCAAATGATCGAGGAGTGTTCGGGGAATGACTGCCTTATGAATGCCGTCTAAGCGTTTTCGTCGGAGGGCGCCACGTTCACTCGACCGCCATCCGCCGCAATGATCTCGGGCAGCACTTCCACCGCAAAGTTCACCGACTTGGCGATGAAGCATTTTTCGTGCGCCTCGTGGTGAAGGGTCCGCGCCTTTTCTGGATCGCCGCCGCCGGCGATGGTCACGCGCGGGCGCAGGAACGCGCGCGTGAACGCTCCCGAACCGTCGGGCCGCTCTTCCATCGTTCCGCTGGCGTTGTCTTCATACGCGACCACCACCACGTTATTGACCGCGCACAGGTGCAGATAGGAAAGCATGTGGCACGACGAGAGCGCCCCCACCAGCAGCTCTTCCGGATTATAGCGAGTGCCATCTCCGCGAAAGGACGGATCGCTCGACCCGGGGATGTCAGGCTTTCCCTCGCCGTGAATAACGTGATCGCGACGGTAAGCGCGGTAATTGCTCGTGCCCTGGCCATCGTTGCCGGTCCACCGCATTTCTAGTTCGTAAGTGTGCTGCTTCATCGGCTGCTCCTGTGCGCTTCGCGTTCGCGGTTCCACTGGTCCGAAATTACCTGGGCTTTGGCAACATTGTCGACCACCAGGATGAGCTGGTGATTATGGTCGCTATACATCACCTCGATGTTGACGCCCGCATCGGCCATTCGGCGACAAATCTGTCCCAGTTGCCCCGGCTCGTCCTGCGACAGCCGCTGAACAACAACCTCGTTCTCGGCGACGACCCGTATGCCGGCGCTCTCCAGCGCCGCGCGCGCCGCTCTTCCATCCGTAAACAGAAAATGCGCGACGCCTTCGCCGCCCACGACGAACACGCCGCCACCTTCAATGCTCACCCCGGCGCGCCCGAGAACTTCCCCCATTTCGGCCAGGGCGCCGGGACGGTTTCCAAGTGCAATTGCCAGATCTTTCATGTCACCTCACCCAGATCAGCATATACGGCTGCTACGTAGCCCAAAAAACAATGCTGCTCGCGGTGTCAGCGAGC
>JBOGLI010000569.1:0-6430 GCA_050746165.1 Terriglobales bacterium
GCCGACCGCCTCGACATGGCCGCCGACCTGCAACTCAACTCGCGCCTCGGCTGCCAGGTCACTATCGAAAAACCGGGCGAGGTCGTGGTGAAAATTCCCGAGTGGAACCGGAACTACGTGTCCGAGGAACACCACTGAGGATTGAGGAATTGCGGAATCTGGGAATTGAGAAATGGAAAAACCGATTCCCTTCAGGCTTCAATTCCGCAGTTTGAAATTCCACAATTCCGCAATTGGAGAAAGTCATGGCCGCAGAACTTCATTGGGAAGACGCCGAAGAGATCGGATACCAGCTTGCGGAAGCGCATCCGAACACCAACCCGCTGGAAGTCCGCTTCACCGACCTGCACAAGATGATCACCGAACTGCCGACGTTCGTCGACGATCCCGCGAAATCCAGCGAGGGCAAGCTCGAAGCCATCCAGATGGCGTGGAACGAAGAGCACGAAGACCGGCAGTAAAGCTCAAGAATTAACCACGGATGTCCACGGATACACACCGATCAGAAAGCAGCTTTTGTCGATCCGTGTTGATCCGTGGGAATCCGTGGTGAATTTACTTCAACACTTCCGCAATCTCTCCCCTGGCAATCACCTCCGCCACCTTCGCGAAGTCCGCGGCCAGTGACCGGTCGTGCTCCATGCGCGGGCTGACCTTACGAATGGCGGCGATGGCTTTTTGCGCGCGTGGGCCGGGCTTGAGCGGTGCCAGAAAATCCAGCGCCTGGGCGGCCGCGATCGCCTCGATGGCCAGCACGTAGCGCGTGTTCTCCACGATCTTCTTTAACTTGATCGCCGCCGTCATGCCCATGGAAACGTAATCTTCTTTATTGCCCGACGTGGTAATCGAATCCACGCTCGCCGGATGCGCCAGAACCTTGTTCTCGCTGGCCAGCGCGGCGGCGGTCACCTGCGGCATCATGAAGCCCGAGTTGAGGCCCGCGTCGGGCGCAAGAAACGGCGGTAAGCCTTCATTCGACGATGGGTTCACCAGCCGGTCGATGCGCCGCTCGGAAATTCCCGCCAGCGCGCTCAGCGCGATGGCCATGAAGTCGAGCGCGAACGCCACCGGCTCGCCGTGAAAATTTCCGCCGGAAATGATGTCGCCATGCGGGAGATCCACGCTCGCCGCCCTTGCCAGCGCGGGGTTCCCGATTTCCTTTGGCGGTGCGAACACTAGCGGGTTATCCACCGCCGAATTCATCTCGATCTCGAGCACCCGCCGGCAATGGTCGAGCGCGTCGCGGACGGCGCCGTGCACCTGCGGCATGCAGCGCAGCGAGTACGCGTCCTGCACCTTTCCGCACGCGCGGTGCGATTCGCGGACCGCGCTCGCCTCCAGCATGCGGCGAAGATTGGCCGCACTCTGCGCCTGCCCGGGATGCGGCCGCACCTGCTGAATGCGCGGATCGAACGCGACATCGGTGCCGCGCAGCGCGTCGGTAGTCATGCCGCCGATCACGTCCGCCGAGTCCACCATGGTCTGCGCCGCCAGCAGCGCCAGCGCTCCCACGGCAACCATCGCCTGCGTTCCATTGATCAGCGAAATCGCTTCCTTCGCCTCCAACGTGAGCGGCTGGATTTCGGCGCGCTTCAGCGCCTGCGCCGACGCGATCCGCCGCGCGCCCGGATCTCCCGCGCGCCGCGGACGCTTCGCTTTCGGATCGGAGTAGAACGCCTCGCCTTCCCCGATGAGCGTGAGCGCCAAGTGCGCCAGTGGGGCCAGGTCGCCGCTGGCGCCGACGCTTCCCTGCTACGGAACCACCGGGTGCACGCCGCGGTTCAGCATCAGGCAGAGCGTGTCGATGATAATGGGTCGTACGCCCGAGTGTCCTTTGGCGAGCGAGTTCGCGCGCAACAGCATCATGGCGCGCACTTCCGTCTCGCGCAGCGGTTCGCCCACGCCGACCGCGTGCGAGCGCAAGAGGTTCACTTGCAGCTCGCGGATCTGCGCCGGCTCGATACGGACGTCACTCAGCTTGCCGACGCCAGTGGTTATTGCGTATGCGAGCTGGTTGTTTTCGACCAGCTCATCGACCACCGCGCGCGCCGCTTCTACGCGCTGGCGCGCGTCGGGATCGAGCAGCACCGGGCGGCGCTCGTAGACGACCTCCGCCACTTCGGCGAGGGTCAGATCATTGCCGTTGATATGAAGAGCCTGCATGGGAGTAATAAGTAATGAGTAATAAGTAATGAGAACCGTTCCCTCGCCTCATTACTCATTACTTATTACTTGTTACTGTCTGCCGCCCGCCGGAACGCCTCCGCGTACTTCTCGGGCAACGCCCTCTTCTCCATTGTCGCGTCGGTGACAATGTGCATGGTATCGCCTTCGGCCAGAAGTGTCCCGTCGCTCGCCCGCACCGCCTCGTAGTCGAACTGAATAAACGAATTGCGCACGTGTTTAATTGACGTCCGAATTCGGATTTCGTCGTCATAGCGGGCCGGCGCCTTGAAGCGGCAGCGCGCCTCCACGACGGCGATGAAACACTGGTCCTGCTCCTCCATTTCGCGATAGGAGAAGCCAATCTGGCGCAGCAGCTCCACCCGTCCAACCTCGAACCAGATGAAGTAATTGGCGTGATATACCACGCCCATCTGGTCGGTCTCGGCATAGCGCACGCGGATGGTGGTCTCGTTGGTCATTGCGAATTTCGGTATTTCAGTACGTCAGTATCTCAGTACGTCAGTTCCGGACGTACATACTGACAAACTGACTTACTGACTGACTTCTTATGTGCTCCACTTCGGCTTCCGCTTTTCCAGAAAACTGCCCACGCCCTCGCGAAAATCGGCAGTCGTCCGGATGTGCGCATTGTCTTCGACCGCCTGCGCGATCTGCTGGTCGAGCTGCGGGCCGATGAATCCGTTGATCAGCTTCTTCGTCATCCGCACCGACGACGGGGAATTCTCCAGCAGTTGTGCCGCCAGCTCTCGCGCTCGCGCCATCAAGCGCTCCGGTTCAATCACTTCATTGACCAGTCCATAGCGGTGCGCTTCCGCGGCGTCGAAGAGGCGCCCAGTCATCAGCAGGTCACGCGCGATCTTGTGTCCCACCTGCCATACCAGAATCGACGAAACGATCGCCGGCACGAAGCCAATTCTCACTTCCGTGTATCCGAACTTCGCCTCGGGCACGGCGAGCGTGAAGTCGCACATAGTCGCGATGCCTGTGCCGCCCGCAATGGCCGCGCCGTTCACCACCGCAATCGTCGGACGCGGAAAGTCATAGATGCGCCGGAAAATCTGCGCCATGCGCTGCGAGTCCAGCACATTCTCCTCGTGCGTCTTGCCCAAAAGGCCCTTCAGTTCTTCGAGGTCGAGTCCGGCGCAGAACGCTTTGCCCGCGCCGGTGATGATGACGACGAGCGCGGGTGATTTCTCGATTTCATCAAGCGCCGCAAGCAGCTTCGATACCAGCTCGAAGCTGACCGCATTGCGCTTCTCCGGCAGGTTGAGCGTGATCAGCGCGACGCGATCTTCGTACGTGAGCGTGAGCGTATTCATAAGCTTTTAGCTGTTAGCTCTTAGCTTTTAGCTTTCCTCCAGTCGAACGTAGAGGCCAATGCTCTTGAATGCCGATTGGTGCGATTTTGCATTGCGGTGCCGAATGCAGAGGTTATCAGCTAATGGCTAAGGGCTAAAAGCTAACAGTTAAGAGCCGTTTTTCTCTGCAATGTCCGCGTTCATCCGCTCCACGTTCTCCAGCGGCTTGCGGATTGGCGATGCCGCCCCGCGCAGCTGCAGTGCCTCCAGTACGCTCTCCGTCGGCATATTGCCGACCATCTCATCCTGCGCGAACGGGCACCCGCCCAGTCCGCCGATGGCCGAGTCGAATCGTCGGCACCCCGCGTCGTAGGCCGCGACCACTTTCTCCAGCGCCGTCTCCTTCCGGCTGTGCAGGTGGACGCCTATATCGAGGTAATCGAATTTCGCCAGCACCGCCGAGACCAGCGCGCTGATCTGCGCCGGACCGGCAACGCCCACCGTATCGGCGAGCGAGATCGACTTCACCTCCGTCCTTTCGATCAGGTCAACCGCCTCCAGAACCTCGCCGTCGTCCCACGGATCGCCGTACGGATTGCCGAACGCCATCGAGATATAGACCACCACGTCCAACCCGGCCTCGTCGGCCTTCAACTTGATCTTCTCCAGAGTGTCGTAGGCGTCTTCGAGAGACTGGTTCTGATTCTTTTGCAGGAACGTCGGCGAGACCGAGTACGGGAACCCGAGCGTGCGCACCGCCTCGGTGGCGATCGCGCGCTCGGCGCCCTTCTCGTTCACCACGATGCCAATGATCTCAACGTCGTCGGGAGGATCGACTAGCTTGAGCACCTCTTCGGAATCCGCCATCTGCGGCACGGCCTTGGGCGAGACGAACGACACCGCGTCGATGTGCTTGAAACCCGCCCCAATCAGCGCGCGCAGGTAGGCGGCCTTCACCTCGGCGGGGATATGGCCCTGCAGCCCCTGCCAGGCATCGCGCGGGCACTCAATCAGCTTGATCTCGGATGACATGACGAACTCATCAAGATAAATGCCGATGGGTATGCCGGTAAATCGGTAATTCAGTAACTCAGTAGGTCAGTACATCAATAACGCCGCTGCTTGGCGCGTCCCCCTACGGCCAAATCCAATTACTAAGAAACTGACGAACTCAAATACTGAGATACTCTGCCAGCTACTCTCCCTTCCACCTCATCTGGAACTCCCGCTTCCAAATATGGGAAGCCCGATGCCAACCTCCCCTGCGGGTAATTCCTACCACCACGCTAAGTAATTGCTCATCAGCCGTTTGCGTGAGCTGCCCAGGTGCGAGGGTGGAATCGAAACTGCACTTTCCGTTCGGCAAGCTCATGCTGCCGCCCGCGGGTGGCACCTTGGGTCCCCAGCAGTTTCCATTCCTTGCAAATAGACCTGGAGCACAGATGCCGGAAAGCGTAATGGACCTGATTGTCGCCGACCTGAAGAACAGCGGCGCCAGCTACTACCCGCAACACACTGAGTTGCGGAACGTGCGCGTGGTCGGACACACGCCCAAAACCGACCACTACATCTACGACATCGTCATCGACTTCGCCGACGGCAGCGAACGGCTTGCCGCCAAGGTCTATCGTTCGGTGAAACTCGGCCAGCAGGGCGCGCGCAATATGGCGCGCACCGAACTTGCCAACCTCAATCAGGTTTACGAGGTCTTTCAGAAGAAGCAATTGGATGGCGTGCCGCGGCCAGTCGGTGACTTCACGGAGAACGGCGCCGTGGTGTCGGAGAAGATGACGGGGCTGCCGCTGCAGTCGATCATTATGAAGGCCGCGCTCCTGCCCGGATACGCCGACCACGGCATCCTCGCCGCCGGCGCGCGCCAGACCGGCGTCTGGCTGCGCAGCTTTCACAAGGCCACCGCTGATCTGCCCGAACCGTTCGATCCCGCGACCCTGCAGGACGATCTCGAGAAGCTGTGCAAGAACTGCCGCGGCGAAGGTCTCGACGATGCCGCCGTACGCACCATTCTGAGCGGCTCGAAGGCAATTCTGGCGCGTTCGAAGAAGAACCTTCCCAGCTCCGCCGTGCTTTGCGACTTCACGCCGCTGAACGTGATCGTGACCGAAAACGGCGTCGGCTTCACCGATTTCGCCAAGATGGTCCCGCGCGGCAACTCGTACCAGGACGTGGCCACTTTCCTGGCCTGCGTCGAGGCGCTGGAAAAGTATCCGTTCTGCAACCGCAATATCACGTCGCAGGTGCAGGAGGAATTCCTGGAAGCCTACGGGGCGACGGTGCAGGAACAGGCGATCCTGCGCGTGCTCAAGATGAAAGCCCTGCTGGGGATGTTCGCCCAGGGGCGCGGCGTCAAGGAAAGCGCTGTCCGTAAGAAAGTGATGTGGGCGACGGTGATGAAGCGCTTCATCCAGCAGGCCGCGCAACGTTCGCTCGCTCCCGCTGCATAAAGTTCCTCTCTCTTCACTCCCTCCTCCAACACCCGGCCGCAAGGCCGGGTTTTTTTGGGGAGAGTAATAAGTAATGAGTAATAAGTATTGAGAAACGATCTCTGGCTTATTACTCATTACTCGTTACTTATTACTGCCTTACTTCGGCGGGGGCGTCGCGGCTGGCGGCGGCGTCTGGCCCGAGGCAGGCTGACCCTGTTCGCCCGGCTTCACTTCCTGCCCTTCGTACGTGATCTTCACGTTCGACCCGAAGCGCTTGTAGTTCTCGTATTTCACCACCTGCTTCACGTGGACGTCGCCGCTGCGGAAGTGCAGATCGTCGTCGACCAGCGTGTAGGTCGGGAACCAGTACTTGCCATCGACCTGCTGCCGCCACGTGGTGAACTCGGGGAACAGGTTCTCCTGGCTGCTCTTCTTTTTCGTGCCAATGTCGGGGACGTTCTTGCCGTGCGTCTTAACGATCTGGAAATCGTGGTCGTCCAC
>JBOGLI010000570.1:0-4318 GCA_050746165.1 Terriglobales bacterium
GCGTTGATCGCGGCTGACATCGAGGGCAACGCCGCTGTCTGCACGCCAACCACCCGAATCGCCGGATTGATCTGCTTCAGCGCGACCGCGATCCCCGCAATCAGTCCTCCGCCACCCACAGGGACGATGACGGTATCGAACTGAGGAATCTGCCCGAGCAGCTCCAGCGCAATCGTCCCCTGTCCGGCGATCACGGCTGGATCGTCGAATGGATGGACGAACGTCATGTCGCGCTCGCGGCAACTCTGCTCGGCCGCCGCATACGTCTCGTCGAAATTTAATCCGTGGATCACAACATTCGCGCCGTGACCGCGCACCGCCGACACCTTTACCAGCGGCGTTACCGCCGGCATCCAGACTTCGCACGCAATGCCGAGCCGCGCTGAGTGATAGGCAACGCCCTGTGCGTGATTTCCCGCCGACGCCGTCACCAGTCCTCGCGCGCGCTGTTCTTTTGTGAGCGCCAGAATCTTGTTCAGGGCGCCACGTTCTTTGAACGAACCGGTTCTCTGCAGATTCTCCAGCTTGAGGAACACCGTGCCGCCGGTCCGCTCGGAAAGCGCGTGTGATTGCGAACACGGCGACACACAGATCGCATCGCGAAGATTAGCCGCCGCCAATCGAACGGCGTCCAGGTTGACGGCCTGCGAGCGTTCACTCGCGGCCAGTGTTGCTTCACTCGAAGAGGTCACGGAAGGACTCCCGGGGAATCAAGGTGCGCCACCCGAATGCGTGCAGCGCTGAAAACAGGAAGGCCATCATCTTTTCTGGATGATGGCCTGTTTGCTGTCGATCTCTTGGACGGCATCATCCGCTGGCTCGGGCAACGATCGCGCCGCCCTCCATAATGGAGAAAGTAATAGCGATCACGAGCGCAATGCGCCGTGTGCGCCCGTCACTGATCTCATTCGCGAAAATATCCATGGTTCTTGAGCGCTACGGCAGCTACTCCACCGCGTAGCAGCAACCCACACTTCAACAACCCAGTTTTAACGCGGGCGTGATGCGGATGAAAACGCAAAATTTCGATCCGACGGATAGAAAACTCAAATGGTCTAGGACTCGGGTACCATCCGACGTGAAACCCGCCTGCTCTGCGAATCTGATTGATAACTGCCGCACTCGGTTCCGATCTTGAGTATTCCCAATTTTTGTTGAATAAAGGACATAGGTCAGCATCCGTCTTCGGCCTAAGGAGCAGCAATGACAACTCCCACCAGCGATGCACATCGCGAGCAGATCAGCCAAGTCGCGCGGTGGAGAATGGCACGCAATCTGATCGCCGTGTATTCGGAAGTCGCGCTCAGGTCAGGAGTGTCGTCGCCACCTTCCACAAGTTTCAGCGCCGACGACCGCCCCGAAGCACTCGATGCCGTCGACAAGTGGTTCGATGCGCTCGACGATGCGCTTCCCGCCGCGAATTTCCGCTCTGCTTTGGGTGCGATAACTGCCACGAACGGCGAGTCTGCCTTGTATGCGGTCGCCCAACACTTCATGATGAAGCGCCGCCTCGACGAGGAGAGTCGCAAGAAAATCGAATTCGTCCTGGTCCAGTACTTCATCATCTCCTCGCCTCCGAGCTTTCACTCCAAGGCGATCAGCGCCCGAGATGTCGCGGAAGTCCTCCACCCGTTAATGGGGACCGTCAGCGGAACCATGCCGGACTCGGTCGCGGAACTTGCGCAGCTTGCCAATCGCTTGCAGAATTGCTCGTCGATTCGGGAGCTGTACGAGATTACGACGGCCCTGGAATCCTGCAAACAGGCCATGGGCGATCACTACTACGACCCGGCGGTGCTGGTACACATCACGCACGCGCAACACCTGTTCCGCCTTTCAGCCCGCAATACCGTGCGTACGTCGGTTTCAGACTTGCTGCGCCAGCTCGAGGATTTGCATAATCGCGGCGTCAAAATGCTGGACTGTCGCGCTGCCGGTATGACCGACCACGAACCGGTTGACGGTCTGATCCTCACTTGGAAAGGGCTGGGCGACGTCGATATTGAGTACCGCATTCACGAGATCGCACCAGCGCTGCTCAACATGGAAAAGGTATTGGCCGACCGGACTGGTTCCAGTCCGCAACTGAACCAGGAGCTGGCGTCGTTGCGAGCGATGGCTGAAAAACTATCCGCCCAGCTTGCGGCAATCAGCCAGCGCGTGCAGCGGCTTGAGATATTGGTTCCACCCCAAGGGTCGACATCGGCGGTTGAGCCGGTCAAATGGCCGCCGGCCATGCCCACAATTCCGATCGCAATGCGCACGGCTCCCGCAATGCCGGAACCTGCGCCTGTGCGTTCGCCCGAAGTCCGTCCTGCCATGCCAGTTCCGCAGAACGGTAAATCGCAGGCCTGACTTATTTCGTTCCAACGTTGATGTTGGCGTCCCGCACCAGTTCCGGACCCTCGCCGATCGACACCGCGCTGGTGTGTTCCCGTCCCTGGTAAACCACCGCCACCGTGTAATTCCCCGCTGGCAGTTCCTTAAATCGGTAATTGCCGTTCTTGTCCGTAACGACCGCGCACGAGAGTTCCCGCAACACCACCACCGCGCCGGAAACGCCGATGTCTCGGCCCTTGTTACGATCGTACGCGACGATCTTCCCGCCAATCGAGCGAATTGCCTTCAGGTCCGCGTCCCATTCTGACGCGCCCGCCGAGGTTACCTTCACCGTTCCGCGTGCCAGCCCCGCAAGTGCATATCCGGCCGGCAGGCTCATCGGATCAATCCAGACTTCATAGGCGCCTTGGGGAAGGGAACGGCGCTCGAACCGGCCGTTGTCGTCGGAGCGGACCGTGATTTCCCCGCTTGCGTTGCGGATGTGCACCACCACGGACCCGATCGGGGACCTCGCGTCGTTGCGGATATACCCGAACACCTGTCCGGCGGAGAATGCCACTCCAAAATTGACGCGTGAATTGATTTCCGCTGCCTGCGTGCTCGACGTCGTGAAGTAGTACGGCGAACTTAAATGCGGAATCGCTTCAATCTCGTGCGAACCCGCCGCCACGTGGTCGAACGCGTACAGTCCGCGCGTATCCGTGCGCGTGTGGCGCTCGCCATCAAGCACAACTTCGACATCCGCGATGCCGCTTGCTTTGTCGTTGTATTCCCCGGTTGCGGAGTCGTCCTGGAAAACCCGGCCGGCAATCAGGCCATGGCTTCCGGGCGCAAAAAATGAAGGTACCGTGGTAAAGCGGTGGCGTGCGTCGATCTGAAAACGCGGGTGGTACGCGGCCTTTCCTCCCATCGCTACCGACACCAGCGAAAATGCAACGCTAATATCGTTGTTATCGGTGATGCGCCGCGTATACGCGACCGAGTGCGAAGAGTAATCCATGTTGCCGGTCGGGAGCGAGTCATTGCTGGCGAGAAAGTTGTAACTGAACTGGTCGTGTCCCGTGCCGTGCCCGATCCAATTCACCGACGCGCCATATTGCAGCCGGCTAGTCGCAATTGCCAAGCCTACGTTTTTCACGTAACCGAGGCCGGCGAGGATCAGGTTGTCGTGCAGTCCGCTGGCGACCGCATCCGGCGAGTTGGCCAGCACCGACTCGGTGCCCACCGATTCCGAGAGCGGCGAGTTTGGCGCGACCACGCTCTGCAACGTGGGCGTGTTGGCCTGCTGCGAAACAAAGCCCGAGACCTGCACGGCACCAATGCTGACGCGCGCATTCCCGCGCACCTGCCTCTGCCCCGAGGCGACCGAGGACGCCCCGATCTGTTGTTGGTATGCAGCGCCTGCGCCGAATCGCGCTGTCGCAAAATCCACGCCGACCGGAAGTGTCACCGAGGAAATCGCCCCCGCGGTTGTCGTCGGGGCGGTGAACCGGGACGCGCTAACTCCACCGTTAACGTTCCAGTGTCGCGCAAGCGTGTATCGCAGTAATTCCGACGTTGTCATCGACGCGCTTGCGCCGCCCGGCAGGTCGTAACTCCACCGTGAGAACGTGACGTTTGCGGCCAGTCGGCCGGTAATCCTGCGAGTGTAGTCGGCTTGCGCATTCTGCCCAGGCATCTGGTTAATGCCGAGACCGGCGAAATTGAGCGGCGTGGACCGGAATTCCGCGTGCAATTGATTCGAATCGTTGCTGAAACGAAGTTGGCCCGCCCCGCCCACACCGCGGCTTACTCCTAATTCCACTGAATACTGGAATTCTTCGCTCGCCTTGAAACGAAATACAAGCGATCCGACCGCCCCATTCCGGCCGGGTGAATGATCCGATAGCGCGTGGAAATAATAAAGGTTCGGGATCAGTTCGCTGTGTTTGTTCAACCGGAACGAACGGCTGATGCCACCCACGGCTTCGGTGTTTGC
>JBOGLI010000571.1:0-2437 GCA_050746165.1 Terriglobales bacterium
ACCGACGTACTGAAATACTGAGATACTGAAGAACTGAGTACCTGCAAAAAAAGGCCCGCGGCGTCTTGGTGGGGTACCTTTTCGCCGCGGGCCTACTCACTGGAGGCATTTATTAACTGATTAGACCCAGTTTCCGGGAAATGGTTGGTAAAGCTTGAATGAAGGTGCGGTAAAGTTTCGTTAAGCCTATAATTTTCGAGCTTTTAGCGTGTTAATTAGTAGATATGGAACGTGTTCTCATCGTCGACGATGACAAGGAACTGACGGAACTTGTCTCCGAGTACCTGAGCGGGGAAGGTTTTGAGGTCGAAGCCGTGCACGAGGGCAACGAGGGCCTGCGGCGCGCCCTCTCCGGCGAACACGTCCTGACCGTCCTCGACATCATGTTGCCGGGCATGAACGGCATCGATGTGCTGCGGAATATTCGCAAGCAGTCGCGCATCCCCGTGCTGATCCTGACCGCGCGCGGCGATGACGTCGATCGCATCGTCGGTCTCGAGATCGGCGCTGACGATTACCTGCCCAAGCCATTCAACCCGCGTGAGCTGATGGCCCGGGTCCGCGCTATCCTGCGCCGCTCGCACGCCGAACCGCAGGGAGCGGCGGGAGAGAAGGTCACCGTTGGCGATGTGGAACTGGATCCCGCATCCCGAGTGGTGCGCCGCGCCGGAGATCCCGTCGAGCTTACCTCGGTGGAGTTCGCCCTGCTGGAAGCGCTGATGCGCGCCGCCGGACAGGTGGTCACGCGCGAAACGCTGGCGCAGAACGTACTCGGCCGGCGCTTCATGCCCTACGACCGCTCGATTGACGTGCACGTCAGCAAGCTGCGCCGCAAACTGGGTGACCAGAGTCCCGAGGCCGAGCGCATCAAAACCATTCGGGGGGTCGGGTATGTATTCACCCGGCCGGAGGCGGAGTAGTGCGTAGCCTCTTTCTCAAGATCTTCCTCTGGTTCTGGGCCATCCAGGCGCTCATCTTCCTGGCGATGTGGGCGTACTGGAGCGTCCAGCCGGAGACGGTGCAGGCGCGCTGGCGCGCCGCCACCTCGAGCGCCATCACGCTCTACGCGCAGTCGGCGGCCGAAGAGGCCGACCGCTACGGCCAGACCGGCATCAACAACTTCTTTGACCGCCTGAAAGGCATCGGCGTGACCGCCGCGCTCATGGACGAGAACGGCACGGTGATCGCCGGCTCCGTCCCCAGACAAGCGAAAGCCCTGGTTCCGGAGGCGAAGTCGAGCGGCATTCCCGAGATCGATGTCGAGTCCGCCTTTGCGTACGCTGCCGTACGCACCACCGGACCGGCCGGTAAGGAGTACATCTTCGCCGCGGCCATGCCGCGCCTGACTCCGCACCAGCGGGCGGAGACGCAGTATTACCGCTGGGGGATCATGATCCTGATCTCCGGGATCATCTGCTACCTGCTGACGCTCTACATCACGCGCCCCATCCTCCGCCTGCGCGACGCCACGCATGAGCTTTCCACCGGGAACCTGAAAGCGCGCGCGGCCGCCGGCATGGAGCGCCGCCGCGATGAGATTGGCGGACTGGTTCACGATTTCAACCAGATGGCCGAACGCATCGAGAGCCTCATCACCAGCCAGCAGACGCTCTTGCGCGACATCTCCCACGAGTTGCGGTCGCCACTGGCACGCTTGAGCGTGGCTTTGGGACTGGCCCGTCAGCGCTCCGGCGAGCCGGCGCAAGCCATGCTAGATCGCATTGAGCGCGAAGCCGAGCGCATGAACCATATGATCGGACAGCTCATCAACCTCACGCGCATGGAGAGCGCCTCGGGGCCGCCGCAGCCCTCGCGCGTGCAACTCGATGAGATCGTCCGCGAGGTTGCCGCCGACGCCGAGTTCGAGGCCCAGGAGCGGCAGTGCAGCGTCCGCCTTGAATCGGCCTCCGCCTGCGCGACCGAGGGCAATGCCGACCTGCTGCGCAGCGCCGTTGAAAACGTGGTCCGCAATGCCGTCCGCTACAGTGAGCCGGGAACCTCGATCGATCTTGCGCTCACCTGCAACGACGGTTGGGCTAACGTCGATGTACGCGACCATGGCCCGGGCATCCCCAACGACGAACTCGACAAAGTCTTCCGCCCGTTCTATCGCACCGCCACCGCCCGCGATCGAGCCAGCGGCGGTACAGGGCTTGGCCTCGCCATTGCCGACCGCGCCGTCCGCCTCCACGGCGGATCGGTGAAAGCCGAGAACATCAACGGCGGCGGGCTGAAGGTCACCATGCGCCTGCCTGCATACTCCACGAACGGAAAGCACGCGTAGGCATTAAGCGAGCTGGTGGTGTTTAAGGGTGTTGTCGGTTCGGGCAATATCGCGAGTGTAAGTACCCTCTCACCGTACGCTACTCAATAGAATCAGCCACTTGCGCGGGTCATACCCGGGTATCCCAAGAGTTTGGCTGGAATGTCCCAAGAG